>CAYHSN010000120.1:0-8655 GCA_964359235.1 uncultured Vicinamibacterales bacterium
AGAGATCGTGTTCGCCTCGGTGCTGGCAGGCCAGCACGTTTTTGAGTACGCTGAGGAGCGCGCATGAACTCGATCAACGTCTGGACGCTCGTCCTTGACACGATCAAGGGGCTTGGCGCCTCGACGATCGTCGTGCTCGCGCTGCTCATCGGATTCTGCGTCCTCCTCGGGATGGTGAAGCTCAGGCCGAGCGGGCGCAGTACGAGAGTGGTCCGGAGCCTGGACGAAGCCCTCGGACGACCGGAGGCCTACCTTCCGCCCGACGCCCCGCGCGGGGCCGTGGATCAACTCCGCACCCCGGAACTTCTCGAGGCGGCGGCTCGTAAATCGGGTTAGCCGGCCCGAAGGTGCGCCGTGTCGTGCCGGCCGCCTGCCGGGACTCCGACGCGTCGTCCGACGAGGGAGCGTCCCATGATCGAGCTGCTGGCTGTCGGTGTGATGCTCGTGATGGGCCTGCTGGTCCTGGGGGTCGTCGCGGCGGTCTTCGCCCTCGCCGTCAAGATCATCTTCTTCTTCGTCCTGTTGCCCTTCCGGTTGCTGAAGTGGCTGCTCTTCATTCCGATTCTGCTGTTCAAGGGGCTGCTGGCGGTCGTGTTCGGGCTGCTCGTGCTGCCCGTGATGGCGTTTGTCGTGATCGCGGGCCTGCTGGCGGCGGCCGCGGCGCTCGTCGTCCCCCTGCTGCCGCTCCTCTTCGTGGTCTTCGTCGTCTGGCTGGTGATGCGCGACGCCTCGCCGCCCGTTGCCGTGAGCCGCTAGACATCTTCTAAGGCCGGAATCGTGACAAGTGAAGCAGGTTTCTGTGGTGCGCCTTAGAAGCTGTCTTAGGCCCCGCGTTGCGGGGCCATGAGAATGGCTTCTAGCAGCGAAGGTGCGCCACAGCACCCTCGTTCTCGGCGGTTTGTTTGAGGCGCAGCTTCGCTGCTCCGGCGTGATACGATGCGCGCATGATGCGCGCCTCTCTCAGACACCGCCGATTCCCGCTTCTCTTCGTTGCGATCGTCGCGGCCCTGGCGGCCGCGTTCCTGTGGCGACCCGCGCCCGTGCGGGCGCAACAGACGGCGCCCTACCGGATCCTGGTGACCAACGATGACGGTGTCCGGGCGCCGGGCATCATCGCGCTCGCGCAGGCCCTGCAGTCACTGGGCGAGGTCACCATCGTCGCGCCGCTCGAGAACCAGAGCGCGAAAAGCCAGTCGCTCACCATCAACGATCCCATCTACCGCGACGCCGTCGAGCTGCCGGGTGGACTCAAAGCCATCGGGCTCGCCGCCACCCCCGCCACGTGTGTGAAGGTCGCGCTCGGCGTGCCTTTGATGCCGAGTCGTCCGGATCTGGTCGTGTCGGGGATCAACTACGGGTACAACTTGGGCCTGACGCCGTACATCTCCGGGACGGTTGGGGCGGCTCGCGAGGCGGCGCAGGTGGGCGTGCCGGCGATTGCGGCGTCACTCGCGGCGGCGGGACATCCCAACTACGGCCCCGCCGCCGAGTACGTGCGTCGTGTGGCCGAGTTGGTCAAGACGCGCGGCATCGAGTCTGGCGTCTTCCTCAACGTGAACATCCCTGCGGGGGCACTGGAGGCCATCAAGGGCCTTCGCCTGACGACCCAGAGCGCGCAGATCGGTGTCGAGGGCTACGTCGAGCATCAGTCGCCGCGCGGCCGCCGGTACTACTGGACGACGTACAAGGATCCGGCTGGCGATGTCGAAGGCTCGGATGTCTGGATGGTCGAGCACGGCTATGTGGCCGTGACACCGCTGCGCGTCGGGGAGTTCGACCGCAAGACGTTCGATGCCTGGAAGGATCTCATCAAGTAAAGGTCGCGTAGGGCGGCTCGAGGCCAGCCCACGGCTGGTCGCGTTCGAAGGCGTCCGCGATCCGCAGCAGTGTCGCTTCGTCCAGCGCGCGGCCCATCAGCTCGAGGCCGAGCGGGAGGCCCTCGGGCGTCGGCCGCATGGGCACGCTGATGGCCGGTAGTCCCGCCAGGCCCGCGCTCACCGTGAACACGTCGGCGAGATACATCTGGATCGGATCGTCGGTCTTCTCGCCAAAGCTGAAGGCCGCCGTGGGACTGGTCGGGAGCGCGACGGCGTCGACGCGCTCGAAGGCGGCTTCGTAGTCGCGCCGAATCAGCGTGCGAACCTGCTGGGCCTTCCGGTAGTAGGCGTCGTAGTAGCCTGCGCTCAGCGCGTAGGTGCCCAGCATGATGCGACGCTTGACCTCGGCGCCGAATCCGGCATCGCGCGTCAGCCGGTACATCGATCCGAGCGCGCCGTCACCCGTGGGCGCCCTGAACCCGTAGCGGACGCCGTCGTAGCGGGCCAGGTTCGAGCTGGCCTCGGCCGTCGCGACGAGGTAGTAGACCGGGATCGCGTAGCGCGCGTGCGGCAGATCGACCCCCACGATCGTTGCGCCCCGGTCCGAAAAGATCCCCAGCGCTTCCTCGTAGCTCCCGATCACGCCCTCGTCCACTCCCTCGGCCAGCAGGCGTCGCGGCACGCCGATTCGCGCGCCGCGCAGATCGCCGCCGAGCGCGGCCGCGAAGTCGGGCACGGGCTCGGCGCGCGAGGTCGCGTCACACGGATCGCGGCCGGCGATGACGCCGAGCAGGAGCGCCGCATCCTCGGTGCTGCGCGTCATCGGCCCGATCTGGTCCAGCGACGACGCGAACGCGATCAGGCCGTAGCGGGACACACGCCCGTATGTCGGGCGCAGCCCGACGACGCCGCAGAGCGCCGCGGGCTGGACGACCGATCCGCCCGTGTCGGATCCCAGGGCGATCGGCGCGAGGCCCGCCGCGACCGCCACGGCTGATCCGCCGCTCGACCCGCCGGGCGTGCGACCGGGATCCCACGGATTGCACGAGGGGCCGAACGCCGAATACTCGGTCGAGGAGCCCATGGCGAACTCGTCGCAGATGGTCTTGCCGATCACGATGGCCCCGGCCTGCTCCAGGCGCGTCACGACGGTCGCGTCGTAGGGCGGCACGAAGCGTTCGAGCATGCGCGACGATGCGGTCGTGCGCACGCCGCGCGTGCAAATATTGTCTTTCACGGCCACCGGGACGCCGAGCAGCGGAAGGTCGGCATCCGCGCGGCGCCGCCGATCGAGGTCGGCCGCGCGCGCCAGCGCGCGCTCGGTCGGGACCGTATGGAACGCGTGCAGCGCGGAATCGACCCCGGCGATGCGGTCGAGGAAAAACCGGCAGACGTCAACCGCCGAGACCTCGCCGCGGGCCACGGCATCGCGGATCCGGCGGGCCGTCCAGCGCTGATCCATGCGGGTCTCAGCCGCCGATGACGCGGGGCACCTTGAAGAGGCCCGCGTCCGAGGCGGGGTCGGGCGCGTTGGCGAGCGCGGCGTCGCGGGGGAGTGATTCCGCCGGCTCGTCGTGTCTGAGCGCCTGATGACCTGGCTGGACGTGCGACGTTTCCGGGATGCCCGTCGTGTCGACGTCGCGGATCTGCCCGGCGAACGCGAGGATGCCGGCCAACTGGCGCGTGAAGAGATCGATCTCGGCGTCGGTCAGCTCTAGCTGCGCGAGCGCCGCGATCGCTTCGACATCGCGCCGCGTCAGGGCCGGAAGCACGCCAGATGCTAGCACCTTTTCGCCGCGAAAAGGGTCGCCACCGTCCGTCCACCGGTGCTACCATCGCCGTTGATGGCGCGCGAGAAGGTGAGGCCGGCCGCCGTTGCCGGGAGCTGGTATCCCGGGAGGGCCGACGCGCTGACGCGTGAGGTGGATCGCTATCTCGGCGAGGTTTCGAGCCTGCCCGCCGGCGACATCGTCGGCGTGATCGCGCCGCACGCCGGCATCATGTATTCGGGTCCGGTCGCCGCGTACGCCTACCAGGCCCTTCGCGGACGCGCCTTCGATGTCGCGGTGCTCCTCGGCCCGTCGCACTACGTGGCGTTCGAGGGCGTCGCGGTCGCCGACGAGCAGGCCTTCGAGACCCCGCTCGGATTGATCCCTATCGATCGCGAGGTCGCGAACGCGCTTCTCGCGGCCTCGCCGATCATGCATCCGCGGCCGTCCGCGCACGCGCGGGAGCACTCGCTCGAGATGCAATTGCCGTTTCTCAAGCGCGTGCTGCCCGAGACGCCGATTGTGCCGCTCGTGATGGGTTTCCAGAGACGCGAGACGATCGAAGGCGCCGCCGAGGCGCTGGCGCGCACGCTCGCCGGACGGCGCGTGTTGCTGGTGGCGACGACCGACCTGTCGCACTATGTGGACGCGCGCACGGCAGGCCGGCTCGATGGACAGGTGGCCGAGTTCATCAACCGATTCGACATCGACGGCTTGCTCGAGGAGTACGAGCGGTGTCCGGAGCACGCGTGCGGCGGCGGGCCAGCACTGGCCGTGCTGCGCGCCTCGCGCGCGCTTGGCGCGCGGGACGCGCGCGTGCTGCGCTACGCGAACTCCGGCGATGTCTCGGGTGACTACGGCGCGGTCGTCGGCTATCTGGCAGCGGCGATGGGCACGTTCGAACCGTCCGCGTCCGCCTGAACGCCCCATGTTCTCACCGGCCGAGCGTCACGCGTTGTTGCGGCTCGCCCGCGCGGCGGTGGCCGCACGCGTCGCGGGCGGTCCGCCGCCCGCGCCCGGCGAGGACGTACCCGACACCCGGGCCGGCGCGTTTGTCACCCTCCGGCGGCCGGACGGCGAGCTGCGCGGATGCATCGGGCACATCGAAGCGGATCGTCCCGTGGCCGAGATTGTGACGCACGTCGCCGCGTCGGCCGCCACCGAAGATCCCCGCTTCACCCCCGTCATGCCCGCCGAGCTCGCGGCCCTCGAGTTGGAGGTGTCCGTGCTGGGACCGCTCGAGCGGATCGACCCGCGCGATCCTTCGGAGATCGACATCGGGCGGCACGGGCTCGTCATCGAACGAGGCGGCCGTCACGGCCTGCTCCTGCCGCAGGTCGCGACCGAATGGGGCTGGGGCCGCGAGGAGTTTCTGTCCCACCTGTGCGCCAAAGCCGGCCTGCCACGCGACGCCTGGCAGGCGGGTGCGACGGTGTACCGCTTCGAGGCGGAAGTATTCAGTGAGGAGACGGAGGAAGCGCACCACGGAGGACACGGAGAGCACGGAGAAGGCTGACCACAGTGGTCGATTCCTCCGTGCCCTCCGCGGACTCCGTGGTAGAACTAAGGGCATGCGACCGCTCATTGCGCTTTCGCTCGTGCTGTGTCTCGCCGCGCCGGTGAGGCTCGGCGCCTGGGGCCTCGACGGCCACCGGTTCATCGCTCAGGAGGCGATCCCGCTCCTGCCCGGCGCCATTCGTCCCTTCTTCGAGAAGCACCGCGTGGTCTTCATGGAACATTCCATCGACCCGGATTTGTGGCGCAGCGCCGGGTTCGAGGAAGAGCCGCCGCGGCACTTCGTCGATCTCGACGCGTTCGGGGCGTATCCGTTCGACGCGCTGCCGCGCGACTACGACGCGGCCGTGAAGAAGTTCGGCAAGGAGATGGTCGACAAGAACGGCCTGCTGCCATGGCGTACCGCCGAGGTCTACGGGTGGCTGGTCCGGGCGTTCGAACGTGCCGGGCAGGGGCAGCCCTACGCGTTCGACGACATCAAGTTCTTCTCGGCGGTGCTGGCGCACTACGTGAGCGACGCCCACGTGCCGTTTCACGCGATCGTGAACTACGACGGGCAGCTCACGAACCAGCGCGGAATCCACTCGCGCTTCGAGTCGGAGCTGTTTTTCCGCTTCCGTCCGACGCTCGCCATCAAACCCGTTGCGCGGGCGCCGATCAGAAACGCGCGCGACTTCATCTTCGACACGCTCATCGAGAGCGCCACCCTCACCGGGCCCATCCTTCAGGCGGATCGCCAGGCCGTCGCCGGCAAGGAGGAGTACGGCGACGCGTACTTCGAGCAGTTCTTCGCCGCGGTCAGGCCCACGCTGGAGCGCCGCCTGTCGGAGGCGGCATCGGCCGTCGCGGCCCTCGTGACCGGAGCGTGGGAGCAGGCGGGGAAGCCCGCGATCCCGCTCGATCCGCCGCGGACCGTCCGGAAGGTCGCGCGGCCCGGCGGGTAATCCGTCCATGGACGTCTTTCTCGTCCCGGCCGGCGCGGATCGGCACGAGCTCTACTGCGAGGTGACCGGCGAGGCGCCGGCGGAGGAGGCCGAGGTGACCCGGAGCAAGGGTCGAGGCCTCATGCGGCGCTTTCGGGAGATGGTGGCGGCCGCCGAGCGCGAACGGCACCAGTCGGCCCCGGCGCCGCCGTCAGGCTGGGGCCGGCGGTTCGGTCGCTGGCTGCTGCGGCACGTGGCCGAGGCCATCGCCGAGCAGCGGCTGCTGTGGCACCTCCGGCACGAGCGCCAGGCGGCGCTCGTGCATCCGGACGACATCACCGAGACGCAGGCGCGCGCGGTGATGCGCGCCATGCTCGCGCGCGATCGGGATCGGCACCGGTTCTGGCTGGCCGTGGACGGCGCGGTCGCGGCCATCACGGGGCCGCTCTTCTTCTTCGTGCCGGGCCCCAACCTCGTGGCGTATTTTTTCATCTTTCGCTTCGTCGGGCACTACCTCGCGTGGCGGGGCGCGCGTCAGGGTCTCGACGCTGTCGTCTGGCACACGCGCGGGAGTGGCCCGCTCGCCGAGATCCGTCGGGCGCTCAGACTCGATGGCGCCGAGCGCGATCGGCGCGTGCGCGACGCCGCGTCGCGCCTGCGCCTCCAGCACCTCGCGGCGTTCGTGCGGCGCACGGCGGCGCCGTGAGTTTCAGGATCTCGCCTCGAAACTCGGAACGTCTCTTGCTATACTCCGGACATTGAAGCTTCGCGACCTTGCCGATCGTCTGGGCTGCCGGCTCGAAGGGAACGGTGACGTCGAGGTTCTGCGCGTCGCCGGCCTCGACGAGGCGGGCCCGGACGCCGTCACGTTCTTCGTCAACCCGCGCTACACCGCGGCGCTCAGAAAGACGCGCGCGGCCGCCGTCATCCTCGGCGACGAGGCGCCGGCGGCGCCGTGCGCGATGCTGCGGTGCTCACTCCCGTACCTCGCCTTCGCCGAGGCCGTCGCGACGTTCGGTGACACGCGGCGTCCGGCGTCCGGCGTCGATCCGCACGCGGTCATCTCGTCCGACGCGACGCTCGGCGCCGGCGTGGCGATCGGTCCATTCGTCTCGATCGCGTCGGGCGCGACCATCGGCGCGCGCACGGTGTTGCATCCGTTTGTCACGATCGGCCCTGCGGCGCAGGTGGGCGACGACTGCGTGATCCACTCGCACGTCGCCGTCCGCGAGCGCGTCACGATCGGCAACCGCGTCGTCGTTCAGAACGGCGCCGTGATCGGCAGTGACGGTTACGGTTTTGCCAAGCGCCCCGACGGGACGCACCAGAAGATCCCGCAACTCGGCCGCGTCGTGGTCGAAGACGACGTCGAGATTGGCGCGAACACCACAATCGACCGGCCCGCGGTGGGGGAGACGCGGATCGGCGCCGGATCGAAGCTCGACAACCTCGTCCAGATCGCGCATGGCGTCCACCTCGGCAAGAACGTGCTGCTCGCGGCGCAGACGGGAATTGCCGGCAGCACGGTGCTCGAAGATGACGTCGTGCTGGCGGGGCAAGTCGGCGTGGCCGGTCACCTCACGATCGGCCGCGGCGCGGTCGCCACCGGGCAGTCGGGCATTTCCAACGACCTGGACGCCAAGGCGTTCGTCTCCGGGTGTCCCGCGATTCCGAACCGGGAGTGGCTGAAAGCCTCCGCCGTGTTCAAGCGGCTGCCGGACCTCAAGAAGACCGTCGCCAGTCTCGAGGCGCGGCTCGCCGCGCTCGAGGCGAGACTGGGCGATCGAAGGGAGGAGCCGGACCGTTGACGCCGCGCCTCCGTCCGGTCGCGCTCGCGACCCTCGTCTTCCTGTTCGCGTCGGCCGCGCCCGTGCTCGCCCAGACCGTGGCGCTCACCCCCGAGCCGCCGAGCGGCGCACGCGGTCTGCTGCCGCGCTTCCGCTTCTACCTCAGCGCGGCAACGCTCCTCACCGACGACGAACGGTTCGACTGGGACGCGGACTTCGGCGGCGACATCGACCTGGTCGATTACGGGGTCGGCCGCGTCACGGCGTTGGCCAACTTCGAGACGGTCCTGGGCGATCAGCTTCGTGATTTCGATCCGAACCAGGGCAACTACACGCTCGACGTGTCGGCCTCGCTTCGCAGCAAGCGGTTGGAGGCCGCGCTCGTGTTCCATCACATCTCCCGCCACCTGAGCGATCGGCCCAAGCCGTTTCCGATCGACTGGAACATGGTGGGCCTGCGCGTCGCGTACGAGATCTCGCGCCCCGGGACGCGGATTCAGATCGACGGCCGCCTGCTCGATACCGTCACGCGGTCCTTCGTCGACTACCGCGCCGAGATCGGCGGCAGCGTGAGCCTGCGCCGCGAGCTCAACCCGCGCGTGTCGCTCATCGCCAGCGGCGACGGGTACGGCATGTTCGTCGAGACGGCGTCTTTGCGTGGCCACCAGAACGGGGGCCGTCTGGAAGCCGGCCTGCGCGTCTCGGGATCGAAGGGCGCCGTCGAGCTCTTCGCCGGCTACGAGCGGCGCATCGACGCCGATCCGTTCGAGCAGCGGCCGCGCACCTGGATGTTCGCCGGCTTTCGCCTCCTGAGCGCCAATTGATCGTCACGGGGCTGAAGCCC
>CAYHSN010000121.1:0-5432 GCA_964359235.1 uncultured Vicinamibacterales bacterium
AGAGACTACGCGGGATTTCGATGGTGCAGGCTCGGGTGGGGTTGGCTGCAAACTGCGTGACGCGCTGCATTCTTCAGTCTTCAGTCGTCAGTCTTCAGTCCCTTCTTGATCCGCTCCCACGCCTCCAGCCGCCGCTTGATCTCCTTCTCGAACCCGCGGTCGCGCGGCATGTAGTACTTCCGGCCCTTGAGCGACTCCGGCAGGCAGTCCATGGCGGCGACAGCGTGCGGCTCTTCGTGCGCGTACCGATAGTCGCGGCCGTAGCCGAGGTCCTTCATCAAGCGGGTGGGCGCATTCCTGAGCTGCAGCGGCACGGGCTCGGCGACGTCCCGCATGGCGTCGGCGGCGGCGTGCTGGTAGGCGATGTAGACGGCGTTGCTCTTCGGCGCGGTCGCCAGATACGTCACCGCCTGGGCGAGCGCGGTGTTGCCTTCGGGCATGCCGATGAAGTGCACGGCTTCCTTGGCGGCCACCGCGACCTGTAATGCCTGCGGATCGGCGTTGCCGATGTCCTCAGACGCGAAACGCACGAGGCGCCGCGCGATGTAGAGGGGATCCTCGCCGGCCTCGACCATGCGCGCGAGCCAGTACACCGCGGCGTCGGGATCGCTGTTGCGCATCGACTTGTGAAGCGCCGAGATCACGTTGTAGTGCTCTTCGCCTGTCTTGTCGTAGAGCAGGGCCCGGCGCTGCAGGAGTCCAGACACGAAGTCGAGGTCGATGCGGCGCGCGGCGGGCGCGGTCTCCGAGGACGGATCGGTCTTGCCGATCGCGACTGCGGACGCCAGCTCCAGCAGGTTGAGCGCGACGCGCGCATCGCCGTTGGCATGTCGCGCGATGGCGCCGAGGGCGTCGGCGTCGACGTCGAGTCCGCGACCTCCAAGGCCGCGCTCGCGATCGTCCAGAGCGCGGCGGAGGATCACGGCGATGTCGTCCTCGGAGAGAGGACCGAGCACGAACACCTTCGAGCGCGACAGCAGCGCCGAGTTGACCTCGAAGGACGGGTTCTCCGTCGTCGCGCCCACGAGCACGATGTCGCCGGCTTCGACGCGAGGGAGGAACGCATCCTGTTGCGCCTTGTTGAAGCGGTGTATCTCGTCGATGAAGAGTATCGTCCGGCGGCCGCGGCGCCGCCTGGCCTCCTGGGCTTCGGTCATCACCTCGCGGATGTCCTTGATGCCCGCCAGCACGGCGCTGAAGGCGATGAAGTGCGCGCGCGTCACCCCCGCGATCACGCGGGCCAGCGTGGTCTTGCCGGTGCCCGGTGGGCCCCAGAGTATGAGGGACTGCAGCGTGTCGCGCTCGATGGCCTCACGCAAGGGGCGGCCGGGTGCGAGCAGTTCCTTCTGGCCGACGATCTCGTCGAGCGTCTGCGGGCGCATCCGGTCGGCGAGCGGAGCCGGACTCCCCGACACCGGGGCGTGTTCTTCGTCGCCGAAGAGATCAGCGGACATGGTGGCGCTGCCGGTAGGCCTCGTACACGATGAGCGCGGCCGAGACCGCCACGTTCAGCGAGCCGACCTCATCGCGCATCGGAATCGTGACGCGATCGTCGCACGCCCGCTCGAGGTCGCGGTCGAGTCCTCGGCCCTCGCCGCCCATGAGGATCGCGACCGGACCCGCGAGGTCGGTTTCGTGCAGCGAGCGGCCGCCGCGCGGCGCGGCGGCCAGGACGCGCAGTCCGTGCAAACGCGCGGTCGCGACGGCCAGCGCGGCCGGTTGCCCGGCGGCCACCTGCAGCCGGAACGTGCTGCCCATGGCGCCACGCAGCGCCTTCCAGCCGAACGGATCGGCCGTGTGCTCGCAGGCCACGACCCCGGTGGCGCCCGCGGCGTCGGCGGCGCGAATGACGGCGCCGACGTTCCCGGGATCCTGCAGCCCGGCGAGGATCAGGACGAGTTGCGGCGCCCGGTCGAACGTCTCCTGAATGGACAGCGCGCGGTGTTCCGCGATCGCGACCATACCCGACGGCGTGCGCACGGGACTCATCGCGGCCATGACGGCTGGCGACACCGACGCGACCCGCGCGTCGGTTCGTCCGAGCGCGGCGACGAGACGCCGCATGTCGGCGTCCGGCGTGTCGAGCAGGCGCGCGCTGATCGCGACGACCCGCAGCGCCACGGCGGCGCGAAGCGCCTCCTCGACGAGGCGCAGGCCCTCGAGGAGCAGTCGCGCGTTGTCGTCGCCCTGCGCGAGGGCGCGGAACGTCTTGACGAGGGGATTGTGACGGCTCGAGATCGATTCCATGCCGCGTGTGCGCTGTCCGAAACCAGCATAGCAGATGTGCTAGTATTTCAGCCGAACCCTATGAAGGCGAGGATTCTCAAGAAGTACGAAGAAGAGATCCAGCAGCTCGAACGCGAGCTCAAGACGGAGCTGCCGAAAGAGATCAGGCGCGCGCGCGAGCTCGGCGATCTGAGCGAGAACGCCGAGTATCAGGCGGCCAAGGAGCGGCAGCGCCTCGTGCAGGCCCGCATCGGGATGTTGCGCACGCGCGTCGGCGAGATCTCCCTGATGAACCTCGGGCGAATCCCGCACGAGAAGGTCGGGTTCGGATCGACCGTCCACCTGCGTGACGCCGACAACGGTCAGGCGCTCGTCTATCAACTCGTGATGCCCGAGGAGTCGGACGCGGAGAAAGGCTGGATCTCGACGGCGTCGCCGATCGGCCGCGCGCTCCTCAATCGCGAGGCAGGCGACGAGGTGAAGGTCTCGACCCCGAACGGGCCGCGTGTGTTCGAAATCACCAAGCTCTCCACCATCTACGACGACTGAGTGAGTGACTCGCCTTATTCGCCCCGCCTGCGCACGGCGCTCGTCCTGACGGGGACCGGCACGGCCGGCGCGTACCATGCCGGCGCCCTGCAGGCGCTGCAGGAGGCGGCCGTCAAGGTCGATCTCGTCGCCGGCCGCGGCATGGGCGTCGCGGGCGCGCTCTTCGCGGCGGTCGACGGCGGCGCGCATCTCTGGGGACCGCGCGGGCTGTGGCGCAAGGCGAACGCTCCGCGCTTCTACCGGTTCAAGACGGCGCTGCGGCTCGCGGCAGCCGTGTTCGGCGCGGGTCTCGTCGTCCTGCTGTCGCCGCTCGCCGTGCTCGGCGTCGCGGTGCTGGTCTACATCAGCGGGCTGTTCGCGGCGCTGGCGGGCCTCGAGTCGGCCGGCGCGACGGTGACAGCGTGGTTCCGCGGAGTTCTCGATCTGCTGTTCGCGCCGGCGGCGCTCCCGGCGATCGTGCCGCGCCTGGTGGCGCTCGCGCTCGTGGCGGCGCTGGCCGTCGTGATGGCCGGCGCGTGCGTGGCGGCGCTGCGCGGCCGCTCGCGCCGGCGCACGTCCGGATCAGTCTGGTGGCGGCTGGTGGGCGCGCCGCTGACGGCGCAACCGGCCGTGGCGGGTCTGACCAGGGCGCTCTGGCACCTGATCCGCGGTGCGGCGCAGGTGGCGCAGCCAGACCGGGCCGAGGTGGGGCGGCGGTATGCCGAGTTGTTGACGGAGAACCTCGGACAGCCGGGGTTCCGCGATGTTCTCGTCACGACGCACGATGTCGACGCGCGGCGCGATCTGGTGTTCGCGCTGCTGGCCGAGCCGCACCGGACGACGTTCTTCGGCGGGGGGCGCGCGCAGGCGCCGGAGTCGCGCGCGGCCGAGACGTGCGACCTCGGCGGCGTCGCGCGGGATCATCTCCTCGACGTGCTCGCGGGCGCGCTCTCGCTGCCCGTGGCGACCGACTCGCACCTCATCACGTTCCCGGCGGAAAGCTACTGGCGCGGTGAAACGCATCGGCTCTGCGACCGGCCCGAGGCGCTCGTGCGTCTGCTCGCCGAGGTCGCGGCCGCCGGGGCCGAGCAGGTCGTCGTGGTGAGCGACGCGCCGCCGCCCGCGACGCCCCATGCCCTGACGTCGGGCAGAAGCGACCCGCGAGGCCGGGCGGGGGAGTATCTTCGCGCGGCCGAGACGGCGGCCGTCCGCGACGCCGTGAGCGCATCGCGGCACCTCTTCCGCGGCGTGTTCGAGATTCGTCCGCCGCACAATTCGGTCGGCCCGTTCGATTTTGCCGGCGCGTACGACGAGCACTCCGATCGGCGGCCCGCCGTCACGGAGCTCGTCGATCGCGGCTACGAGGACACCTACCGCCAGTTCATCGATCCCATCGTCGGTGCGAGCGGCGATCGGCTGGCCGCCGGGGGCGGCGAGCGCGCCGCGCGCGATCTGCACGACACCATCACGAGAGGTTCCGCATGAAGGGCCCATCGACCGAAGTCATCCATCGCGCCGAAGGCGCGTCGCGCACAGCGGATCCGCTGACGACGCCCATCTATCAGACCACGACGTTTCTGTTCGAGTCGGCCGACGAGGTCCGTGCCTACATGGAGGGCCGCTCGGACAAGTTTCTCTACTCGCGGTATCGGAACCCGACGGTCCAGTCGGTCGAGGCCAAGGTGGCGGCGCTCGAGGGGGCGGACGCCGCGCTGGCCCTCGCGTCCGGCATGGCCGCGGTCTCCACGGCGCTGTTCGGGCTCGTCGCGGCGGGCGACGAGGTCGTGTGCTGCTCGGCCATTTACGGCAACACGCTGCGCCTGCTGCAGGGGATGTTCCCACGCTTCGGGCTCACGGCCCGGTTCGCGACGCTGGAGGAATTCGCGCGCCCTGAGGATCTGATCGGCCCGAAGACCCGCGTCGTGTGGTTCGAGTCGCCGATCAATCCGACGCTGCGCTGCGTGGACATCGCGCCGGTCGCGGCCGCCTGCCGCCGCCGCAACGTCGTGTCGATCGTCGACAGCACCTTCGCCAGCCCCGTCAACCAGAGGCCGCTGACCTTGTCCGTCGACCTGGTGATGCACAGCGCCACGAAGTACCTGAACGGACACAGCGATGTCACGGCGGGCGTGCTGGCGGGATCGAAAGCGCTCATCGATCGCATCGAGCCGGTGCGAAGGCTGCTCGGGACGGTTCTGGATCCCCAGGCCGCTTACGCCCTGGGCCGTGGTCTGAAGACGCTCATCGTGCGGATGGCGCGCCACAACGCGAGCGCGCTCGCCATCGCCGAGTGGCTCGAGAAGGACCCACGCGTGACGCGCGTGTTCTACCCGGGCCTGGCGTCGCATCCCGACCACGCGATCGCGCGGAAACAGATGCAAGGATTCGGCGGCATGGTCTGCGTGGATCTCGACGGCGGGATCGAGCGGGCGTCGCGTTTCTTCGATCGGTTGCAGGTCTTCAAGCGTGCCACGAGCCTCGGAGGCGTCGAGAGCCTCTGCAGCCTGCCCGTTCACACCTCGCACTGGGGCTACACGGACGAGCAGCTCGAACGCGCGGGCGTCACGGCGGGGATGGCGCGGCTCTCGGTGGGGCTGGAGGACGTCGAGGACCTGATCGAGGATCTGGATCAGGCGCTCAATTGACGAAGGAACGAGGAACGAGGAATGAGGAACGAG
>CAYHSN010000121.1:5532-8632 GCA_964359235.1 uncultured Vicinamibacterales bacterium
GAGGAATGAGGAACGAGTCGTCGCGTGTAGGGGCGACCCGGTGGGTCGCCCGATCACGCCTACCGTGTGACCGCTTCCTTCTTCTTGTCGTTCCCCGTCTCGTGCAGGAACTCGTCGGCCATCCCCCGGATTCTGGCGAAGATGGCCTCGTCGGTGAGGTCGCCGTACCGCTCGCGGAAGCGGCTCATCGGCACGACGGCCTTGGCCATCGAGCGGTGGCCGCCGGCGCTTCCGATCTCCGCGAACCACCGCTTGACGAACTCGCCGGCGTTTCTCGAGTAGCCCAGGTTGCGCACGCTCACGATGAGCGTGTCGTTGACGGTCCCCGCCAGGATCGTCCACTTGACGTCCTCGAGCTGCAGGAAGAAATCGGCCGCGTACGTGATGAGATCCTCGCGCGGCACGTCGCCGAGAAACGCGCAGAACACCTGGGTCTCGAGCGTGCCGGTCGTCGATGCGCGCCGCACGTACTCGAGCCGTTCCATCGTGATCTCCGCGCCCTCCATCTTCCGGATGAGCGCCGGGTCGGCCAGCGGATACAGGAAGGTGAACGCCTCGAGATCGACCCGGTTGGTATGGCGCGCAAAGAAGAGCGTGTCCGACTTGATGGCGTACAGCATCGCCGTCGCCGTCCGCTCCGAGATGTTCCAGTCGACCGCGCGCAGGTGCTCGGTCAGGATCGTGCACGTCGAGCCGTAGTCGGCGCGGATGTCCTTGAACCGGGCGCTGTAGCCGGGTTGCTCGGGATGGTGATCGACCACCAGGTCCACGTGATCCAGGAGACCGGGGAAGTAGTGGGGCTGCACGTCGACCGTGGCGATGCGCTCGAAGGTCGCCAGCGACTCCGGCGTCACCTGCCCGACCTGGATGTCGAGCAGGTTCGCCATCCGGAGGTTCTCGGGCCGGGTGACGCCCTGCATCGCCCCGATGATCGCGGTCGTCTTGGTGCGCCGCAGCAGGCTGCGGAGCGCGAGGCCGCTGGCCAGCGCATCCGGATCCGGGTCGTTGTGGAGCAGGATCAGGACCCGGTCGGCGTCGGCGAAGTAGTGCTGGTACTGCTGCACGCGCGACCGCGTCAGCGAGCGGCTCAGCTCGGTCTTGAGCGCCGGTCCGACCAGCTCGCCCAGCTCGAGCTCGGTGACGTCGGAGAACCGCTCGCCAAGCTCCGCCGCGCCCTTGCCCGTCTTCGGACCGCCCACGCGCAGCACGTAGATGAGCGTGGCGCCCGCGTCGCTGACGGCCGACAGGATGCGCTTGACGCTGCGGCGTCCGTTGTCTTCGACGATGACCGGTGTGGTGGGCGAGAGATCGGCCTTGAGGTACGTATCGACGCGCCGCGGGTCGCCGGTGGTGACGGGAATCCCGGCCTCACCGAGGCGCCGGGCGAGCGGCCGGCTTTCGACCAGAAACTCGACCTCGAAGCCGGGCATCAGGACGTGCTCGAGCGTCCGGATGACCAGCTCGTCCTGACAAACGGCGAGGGCCCTCATGTGACGTCTAAACCTTGATTATACCCTCAGGCTGTCCCCGGCCACTGGACCGGGGACCGCCGGTCCGGTATTCTTGGCGCGAGCGGACCCTTCCGAACCCGACATGACCCGACCTGCACTCGTGCTGCTCGTGGCAGTGAGCCTGGGGGCCGCCGCCGACGCCCAGCCGGTATTTCGCAGCGGCATCGACCTCGTCAATTTCGGCGTCACGGTGGTCGATCGCAAGGGCCAGCTCATCAAGGGACTCAAGCCCGAGGACTTCGAGATCGACGAGGGCGGCAAGCGCCAGCGCATCGAGTACTTCGCCGCGGGCGAAGACGGCGCTGACGCGATGCCCATGCATCTCGGGTTGCTGTTCGACACGAGCGGCAGCATGACCGAGGACGTGAAGTTCTCGCGCAGCGCGGCCATCAAGTTCCTGAACGCCGTGACGCGCGCCGTCGACGTCACGCTCGTCGATTTCGACACGGAAGTTCGCGTCGCGCGGTACGGTCCGAACGATTTTCCCCGGCTGATCGAGCGGATCCGCCTGCGCGAGCCGGACGGCTACACCGCGCTCTACGACGCGACGGGCGTGTACCTGCACGGCGCGGCCGATCAGGACGGGCAGAAAACCCTCGTGCTCTACACCGACGGCGGCGACACCAGCAGCTCGATGACCTTCAGCGAGTGCCTGGGCCTGTTGCGCCTGTCCGACGTCACACTCTACGCGATCGGGTTTCTGCAGCATCAGTCCGCCTCGGTCCGTCTTTCGCAGGAGCTGCGCCTCCGGCAGATGGCCGCGACGACCGGCGGCGAAACGTATTTCCCGCTCTCGCTCGACGATCTCGACAAGGTGTACGGGAAGATTCTCGAGGAGCTGGCGGCCCGCTACAGCCTCGGGTATCTCTCGGGCGACCAGCGGACCGACGGGGCCTGGCGCGACGTGGAGATCAGGCTGGCGCGGCCGGACCTCAAGGGTGCGAAGCTCCGCGCGCGAAGCGGCTACTACGGCCCCGTCAAGGGTCCGTCTCGCCAGTAGATCCCCGCCTGCGGCGCGCGCCGTGGGCCGACCCCTCATGCCGTCGCACGACGACCGCTTCACGCTCGTCTCCGGATTCGAGTTGCGAGGCGACCAGGCTCGTGCGATCCAGGAGCTCACTGAGGGCCTGACGCGCAAAGACCGCCGGCAAATGCTGCTCGGCGTGACCGGTTCCGGGAAGACGTTCACGATGGCGCAGGTCATCGCGCGCGTGAACCGCCCGACGCTGGTCATGGTCCACAACAAGACGCTGGCCGCGCAGCTCTTCCAGGAGTTCCGCCGGTTCTTTCCGGGCAACGCCGTCGAGTACTTCGTCTCCTACTACGACTACTATCAGCCCGAGGCCTACGTGCCGGCGAGCGATACGTACATCGAGAAAGAGGCCACGATCAACGACGAGATCGACCGCATGCGTCTCTCGGCCACGCGGTCGCTCTTCGAGCGGCGCGACGTCATCATCGTCGCGAGCGTGTCGTGCATCTACGGTCTCGGCTCCCCGGAGGCCTACTACGGCCTGCTGCTGTCGCTCGAGCGCGGGCAGCGGATCGAGCGCGAACACATCCTGCGCAAGCTGGTCGAGATCCAGTAC
>CAYHSN010000122.1:0-3937 GCA_964359235.1 uncultured Vicinamibacterales bacterium
CGCGACAATCGGGCTGGCCGACGCAAGACCCGTCGCGACCAGCGCGAGCGGCACGAGGCCGCCGCCGACGATGGCCCACGACCAGAAGATCGGCGCGAACACGCCGCGGCGGATGGTCGCAACCGCCAGCTCGTGATGGCGCGTCGGGCTGGTCGCAACGAGATTCTCGACGATGAGCAGCGCGAGGTGCGCGACGAGCGCGGCGCCCAGCAGGCGGATGAGCGCGCGCTCGACGCCCGGCGCGGGCGGGCTCAGAAACACCGCGCACACGAGCAGAACGGCCGATCCGGCCGCCGCGGCCTGCGCCGTGAGATCGATGGCCGAAAACGGGCCCTGCCACAAATCGCGCCCGAGCCCCTGCGCGAACAAGAAGCTCGTGTAGATCGTGGCGAGCATCGACACGACGAGCGCCGACCCCACGAGCCACTCGAGAACGTCCGGGCGACCCATGAGGCCCGCCACGAGCCAGGCCGTGGACACCGCGCCGTGCGCCGTCAGGAAGTACGAGCCCCAGACCAGCCACGATCGCCAGTTGGGGCGCGTGAGGATGTAGTAGAACCGCTCGGGCCGTTCGAGATCGGAGACCAGGATGACGGCCGTCAGGGTGACGAAGCCCAGCGCCACCGCCGGGCCCACCACCAGCGTCAGCGGGTTCCGGTAGCCGGCCCACCACAGGAGGGCCGACAGGAAGAGCACGCCCGTCGCCACGCTCTTCGTCAGCAGGTACAGGGCCATGTCCAGGCCCCACGGCTTCGCGTGGGGCACGTCGTAATCGACGCGCGGGTCGCCCGGCGCATCCGGGTCTTCCGCCGGCGCGCCGAGCGGCCGCAGGATGACCTGTCCTTCTTTATAGATGAGGGGCCGCGACGCGATCTCGGGCTGGATCGTGCTCGCCTCGGCGGCGACATAGAAGACTTTCGGGCCCGTGCCCTTCTCGGGCTTGCGCACGGTGACCGCCTCTCGCTGCACGATCCGCGCGAGGTCGCTCGCCGGATCGTCGAGGTCGCCGAAGATGCGGCACTCGGTCGGGCACACGATCACGCACGACGGCAGCAGGTCGTTCTCGATCCGGTTCGCGCAGAAGTTGCACTTCTCGGCGGTGCGCGTGTTCGGATCGATGAAGAGCTGATCGTACGGACAGGCTTCCATGCACGCGCGGCACCCGATGCACGATTCGCCGTCCAGATCGACGATGCCGTCGCGGCGGCGGAAGAGGGCGCGGGTGGGGCAGATGCGCATGCACGGCGCGTCGGCGCACTGGTTGCAGAGCACCGGAAAGAAAAAGCGACGCGTGTCGGGGAAGCGGCCCTTCTCGACGCTCTTCACCCAGCAACGGTTCACGCCGATGGGAATCTCGTGTTCGGCCTTGCACGCGATCGTGCACGCGTGACAGCCGATGCACTTCTTGAGGTCGATGGCGAAACCGAAATCGGGCATGGACGGGTTTCGGCGAATATAGCACGCTCAGGGACTGGGGACTGGAAAGGAATGAGGAACGAGGAACGAGGAACGAGGAACGAGGAATGAGGAACGAGGAATGAAGATTCAGTAGCCAGTAGCCGGTAACGTAACGAGTAACAAGTAACGAGTAACGAAGACCAAACCGTGGGGGCCGGCTTTAGCCGGCCCGGCACATCGCCTCGAACGCCTCGAGCGCGGCCTGTCGCCGTTCCGCTTCGATGAGCGGAAACGTGCCGAGGACGTGCGCGAACTCGTCGCGCGTGAGGTCGTACAGCGCCGCAGCGCGCGCTTGCAGGCGCGCCTCCATCCCGGCATCCGTGTCGCCGGCGGCCATGCGTGCGGCGCAGGCTGCGATCTCAGCACACGCCTCGGATCCCGGCAGAGGCCGCGGCACCGGCAGGTGTTCGACGGTCGCCACGGTGAGGTGCGTGCTGACGCGCTGGCGGACGAGATAGTTGGCCACGTAGCTGTTGAGCAGGCCGCACAGGCAGTGCTGCGCCTCGAGATCGAAATCGGTCTTCAGACAGAACACCGAGTGCGTCGTGACGGCGTGTGCCGGGACGATCGCGGCGATGAGCGTGAGGCGGTTCGTCGCGGACGCGACGTCGCGGTACGCCAGGCGCGGGCGGCCGAACGTCGCCGCGCGATTCAGCAACCGCCCGGCAGCCGCCTCCGGGATGCTGAACCGCGCCGTGTCGATCGCGACGCGAAAAGGCCGGATCTGCTTGCCCTCGAGCACGGGCAGGCCGCGCCCCGGCGGGCCGAAGTGCGGGCGATCGTCGGTCGCGTTCAGCTCGCGCCCGAAGCGCGCGCCCCAGCCGTTCGGGTGCGCGAGGGCCGGCGTTGTCGCCGCGGCCTTCTCCGCGATCGCGAGGTCCGCCGGTGTTTTGAGCTCCGGAATGGCCAGCGTCTCGCCTGACAGGCGGCGCACGAGCGCGGGCGTCAGGATGACGGGAAACGCGTCCGCCGATTGATCGCCGGCCGCGTCGGGCAGCGCGTCGAGCCTCTCCGGCGTTCGCTCGCCGAACCGGCACCGCACGCCTCTCGTCGTCGCGCCGGTCGTCCCGCTCAAGAGCAGGAACTTGTAGCTCCGGTGGATGGGGAAGATCCCGTCGCGATTCTCGAACGACACGATCGTGTCGGTATCGCACCGCATGAGCAGGTGTTGCCGGAGCGCCGCTGCGCCGTGATCGGCGAGGAGCCCCGCCGGCAGCACGAGCCCGATGCGGCCGCCCCGCCGCGCGAGCGTGAGCGCGCGTTCGAGGAAGACCTGATAGAGATTCGGGTGGCCAGAGCCCTGCAGGGTGTAGAGGCCCGAGTCGCGGGTGAAGCGCACGAGCCGCGCGGTCGTCTCACGCGCCCGCGGCTGGATTGACCCGATGCGGTTGTCGGCGCGCAGCATCTCCCAGGGCGGGTTGCCGATGACCGCGTCGAAGCCCGGATCTGGCAGCGACCGTCCTTCCCGATCGCTGAACACCTCGGGGAATTCGAGCGTCCAGTGGAAACAGGCCTGTTCGGCCGCGATGCGCCGCGCGTCCTCCAGCCAGGGATTCGCCAGATGCGGCGGGAGCGCCGAGCGGCCGCGCACGATCTGATCGGCCAGCGCCCAGAACGCGCCGCCGTCTGGCGCGCGCGACCGATCGGGCCAGAACCACGCCGCGCACCAGAGATCGGCGACCGCGCGCCAGCGGGCGAGCGGCGCCGCCGGTCCGGTGAGGCCATCCAGCAGGCGTTCCTTGCCGCGCACGGCTTCGAGCGTGTCGTCCGGCTCGCTCGCAAGACGCGTGCGCGGCAGCCACGCGTCGCCGAGATCCGAGGCGAGGCCGGGCGTGTCGAAGAGCGGGAGCGCCGCCGACCGGCGTTCACGCCGCGACGCACGCGGCGGCGGACGCCGCGCGATGTCGGCGAGCGAGGCGCCGACGAGGCTGTTGCCCGCGCGCAGGTGGTGATCGAGGAAGGTGAGCGGCTTGTCGGCCGCGAGCGTCGCCAGCCAGAGGGACAGGCGTCCGAGCTGCACCGCCACGGGATTCACGTCGACGCCGTAGAGGCACCGCTGCGCCACGAGCCGCCGGAAGCCCGCGCGGTCTTCGTCCGTCACATCATCGGCCGCGCACGCGCCGGATCGGACGAGCGCGTGTTCGTACGCCGCGGCGAGGTAGCGGCAGGCGGCCACGAGGAAGGCGCCGCTTCCCATGGCGGCGTCGACAACGCGCAGCGAGAGCACGGCCTCGGGCGACGCGTCGCGCACGAGCGGGTTGAGCGCGCGTCGAACGACGAAATCGGTGAGCGAGCGCGGCGTGTAGAAGCTGCCGGTGGCCTTGCGGCGCCCGGTCGGGCGCAGGACGACCGCCGGTGAATCGGTCCGCCTGAAGGCGGACCCCACGCCTGCAGGGGCCGGCCCCACGCCCGTAGGGGCCGGCTTCAGCCGGCCCTGCGCCGCGTCACTCGTGGGGGCCGGCTTCAGCCGGCCCTGCGC
>CAYHSN010000122.1:4037-8573 GCA_964359235.1 uncultured Vicinamibacterales bacterium
TCAGCCGGCCCTGCGCCGCGTCACTCGTGGGGGCCGGCTTCAGCCGGCCCTGCGCTGGCGCGATCAAGGCCTCGTAGTCGAGCACGCGCTCGTAGACCGCGCCGAGCTGCTCCACGCCGAGGTCGCCGTACGCGATGCGCTCGCGCCCGGCCGCGCCGGCCGGACGCGTCGTGAGCGCGACGAGCACGCGGCCGAGCGAGGTGTCCCGGCTCGGCGACGCGCCGCGGCGGCGCCCGCGCGAAGGCGATCGGGTCACCTCCGCCAGCCGATCGGGCGCGAACAGACGTCCGTTGAACGGCGTGACGCGCAGATCCCCGGCGTCGCACCCGGCGTGCGCCAGCCGCGTCGTCGCCTGCAGCGCTTCCCAGAGTCCGCGCGGACGAGCGCTCGATTCCGCCTGCGCCTGGAGCGCCGCCATGCTGTAGCCGTCGCGGTACACCGGGTGCCAGATGGGCACGAGACCGCGCGCTTCGGCGAAGAGCAGAAACAGGATGCGATAGATGATCGTCAGCGAGTGCTCGAAGAGCGCGCCGGGTCGAGCGTCGTGTGCCGCGGCGCGTGCGCGACCGGGCCGATCGGCGACGAGCGACGCGATGAGGTGCACGAGCGAAGTTTCGACGCCCGATTGCAGCGACTCGCGCACGGCCGCGCCGTGCGCGTCGGATGCCTCGATGAGGCGATTCAGGAGCGCCCCGCCGCTGGCGGGCGCCAGGGCGCGCGCGTGCAGCGCGCCCCAGAGGATCGCGAAGAGCGACGGTTGATCGACGGCAGCTTCCAGATCGATCTCGAGAAAGCGCCGGGCGTAGGTGCGCTCGGCGTCGACGGTGCAGAGGCGGACACCGTTGAAGCCGAACGACCAGCGCGCGTCGTGGCGCAGGCCTTCAGCCACCGCCGCGTGCCAGAGTCGTCCAAGGTCGGCGTTCCACGGCGCGACGATCAGGCCCGCGGCGGATCCTCCCTCCGTCGTCATGCGCCCGACGCCCGGTCCCTCCGGGGTCAGGAGCGTGATGCCGCTTGCGCGGAACCCGAGCAGCGCCAGCAGCGGCGCCGCGCCGCAGGCGAAGAGCGCCCGGACGCTCGACGCGGGCCCGAGCGTCCGCGTGGCGTCGCGCCACCACGCGCGGAAACGCGCCGCGGCCTTGTCGCGATCGTGTTCGCCGAGCCGACCGGCGAAGGAGACGGGAAGGACGCGTTCGGCGAAATCGTGGGAGAGAAGAGAGCCGGACAGACCTGGAATCACTGGCGGATTCCTGAAGGAACGAGTTACGAGGAATGAGGAACGAGTGGACGGCGCATCCTGCGTCGGCCGACCGACGCTCGGAGACCTCCGACGACACGTCCCACTTCCTGCACACGAGCTGACAGGCTCTCGAATTCTTTCTCGGGCAAGTACTCCACGTCGAGACACAGATAGAGGTGAGACAGAAGTTCGCCACACGACGACTTCGAAATCGACAAGAATCGATGGAAGTCTCCAACGTTCCCGCGTTCGAAGCCTTCTGCGAGATTTGCCATCGTCGAGACCGCCGCCCGTCGCATCTGATCGGCCATCCATGGGTCCTGTGCCAGACGCCCCTTGCTCGTCACGACGTACACCGTCTTGACAGGCTGGCGCGCCAGTTGCCACGCAATCAGGTCTTGAAACCGAGCGACTGTCATTTGGCACCTCCCTCTACTCGTTCCTCGTTCCTCGCCCCTCGTTCCTACGTGAGTACCAGCGCGGCAATCAGATCCACCTCACCTGCGGCGAGCGGCTCGGCGCTCTTCAGCATCGCGAGCCGCGTCTCGGCTTCTTCGGCCTGCGCCCCTGCTATCTCCCGCTCGCGCTCGGCCCGTCTGACCGCCCGCCGATCGAACAACCCGGGCTGGACGAGCAGGCGCGCGAGCGGCCGGCCGATCTCTTCCCGCAGCAGGACCTCACGCTGCGAGAGCGAGGCGATCGCCGCGCGATGCGGCGGTCCAACGAGCGCGAGACGCGACGAGAGACGCGCGGCCGCTTCAGGTGCGGCCTCGTGGCCGGCAGCGGCGAGATACCGCTCGACGACGAGGCGAGCGCGGTCGGCGGTGGCGCCGGAAGCGTGGGCCAGTCGCACGAAGAATGACGTGAGCAGCGAATCGATCGGGCGTCCCCCTGCGTCGACGAGCGAGCCGCGGAAGATCAGCAGGAGCCCGTTCGGCAGCCGTCCGTCGCGGCCGCGCAGCCGCCGGCGTCCACGCGCGCGAGACACGGCGACGAGCGCCGCCGCCTGCGGGTCGTCTGCCACGGCATCGAGACGCGCGAGACGCGCGAGACGACGGACATCGTTGAGGCGGAGGGCTTCGACCCGCGCCTCGGTCTCGAGGGACGGGGCGCGCAGGAAGGGCGGCCGCGCGGAGCGCCGAACGCTGTCGGTCGATTCTTCCGGCCCGCTCGTCTCGTCCGCGCATGGCGCATTCCCCATGACCAGCGCGGCCACCGCCAGTTCGGGGAGGGGCGGCGCCGAACCGGCGTGGGCGCCGAGCGCGGCCCTCTGGCGCGCGACGCGGGCCGCGAGGTTCGCCAGCACCAGGTGCTCGGCGGTGTCGCGCGCGATCAGGCTGAGCGCGTGAACCGGGCGCGTCTGGCCGATGCGGTCCACGCGGCCGGCGCGCTGCTCGAGCCGCGCGGGGTTCCAGGGCAGCTCGAAGTTGACGACCGCGCGGCATCGCGCCTGGAGGTTCAGGCCTTCGGCGGCGACATCCGTCGCGACGAGCAGCCGCGCGGCGCCCGTGTTGAACGCGCGCTCGGCCGCGGCGCGCTCCGGGCGCGTGAGGCCGCCGTGCAGAATCGCCGTGCGGCCGGCGCCGGCCAGGGAAGCAACGATGCGCACGAGCGTGTCGCGATACTCGGTGAACACGATGACCGGCTCGCGGGTCCTTCCGAGCAGCCGGACGAGCGCGCGCAGCTTGCTCTCACAGCCGGAGGCCGCGCGCGCCGACGCCGACAGCTCGCGCAGCCAGTCCCGTTCCTGCGCGCGATCGGTGAGTCCGGGCGCCGCGAGGACGCGCGAAGGTTCTTCGTCCTCGCGCTCGGTCTCGCCGTCTGGATCGAAGGGCAGCGCCAGTTGCGAGGCCTCGTCTTCGCCGAGACCCTCCAGCGCGGCGAGCCGGCGATCGATCGAGGCTGCGAGCGAGCCAGCGCTCGACAAGGCGCGCTTGCGCAGGACGAGCATCGCCAGGAGCGCGTCGCGATCCCCGCGCTGCGACGCCTCGCGCCACACGGCGCGCGTGTAACGCTCGATGAGACGGTGCATGCGCCATTCGGCGGGCGTCGCCGCGATGCGCAGGACCCGGGCGCGGCGCCCGACCGGCCGGCCAACCGCGGCGCGCGTGCGCCTGAACATCACGACAGGGCCGGTCTCGTCGTCGCCAAGCCGTCCAAGATCGCAGAGCGCCTCGAAGGCGCGATCGTCGCCGCCATGGGGCGTCGCCGTCAGCAGCACGACGCGCCGGGCGCGGCGAGCCAGCCCGCCGACGGCGACGTGGCGGTCGCTTTCACCCGCTGCGGCGTGCGCCTCGTCGACGATCAGAAGATCCCAGAGGAGCGATTCGAGTCCGCGCAGGACCGGCGCGCGCTTGACGAAATCGAACGACGCGATGTGAACACCACCGGCGGCCCACGGATTCACCCCGCGCGGCACGAGCGCGGCGGCCTGACGCAGGAACGCCGCGTCGGCGACGGTGGCCTCGACGCCGAACCGGTATCGCAGCTCGTCCGCCCACTGCTGGCGCAGGCCGGCGGGTGTGAGGACGAGCGCGCGCATGACCTCGCCGCGCGCGACGAGTTCGCTCAGGATGAGGCCCGCCTGGATCGTCTTGCCCAGTCCGACTTCGTCCGCGATGAGCACGCGCGTGGCGCCGTCGCGAACCATCGTCAGCGCCGGCTCGAGCTGGTAAGGAAGAAGATCGAGGCGCGCCTCCGCCGCCGCCGCGAGCGACCCCCAGGGGACGCTGGTCGCCGCGGCCCCCGCCACCGCGCGCAAGGCCTGGCCCCGCGAGACGCGGCGCGGCCGGACGCGACGAACGAGGCGCGCCGGACGATCGAAGGGATGGAGGAGTGTGCGCTCGACGCCGCGATTGCCGAGCCCGGCGCCGGCAAGGCGCATCCGATCGCAGTCGCGATGCGGCCGCACGTCCGCCACGCGCCACACCTCGTCGCGCACGCGGACCAATTCGCCGATGCGGAGGTCAGTGCGTGAGTCCGGCATCGAGGGCAGTGGAGTCCTGTACACCAGCGGCGGCGCGTTCTGAACGTCGAGTCCGTTGACTCGCGCGTGCAGAACCCGTGCCTGCGAATCAGACGCCAGCGACCAGGCGATTTCGCCCGGATCGCTCGGTGTCTGACACGTGGCCGCCCAAACTGTGGCTGAATTCTGCGATCAGGATGTCTCGCCGGCGTTGCAGTTGTTGCTACCAGCGTGATGAAGGGTGGCCAGACGGATGGACACTCACCACGGAGGGCGCGGAGAACACAGCGCGGCTGAGCCGCAACCAAACTGAGGGCTCACCCGCGCTAGG
>CAYHSN010000123.1:0-8560 GCA_964359235.1 uncultured Vicinamibacterales bacterium
TCTCGTAGTGCTTCACGTCCGGCGTCGTGGCGCCGAGCGGGAACCCGACGACCGAGCACACACCCACGCCCGACCCCTGCAACCTGGCTGCGGCCAGCGCGACCCAGGTCGGGTTGACGCACACGGTCGCGAACTTGAACTCGGCCGCCTCCTGGCAGAGCTTCTCGATCTCGGCCCGCGTGGCGTCAGGCTTCAGCAGCGTATGGTCGATCATGATCGAGACTGCCCCGGCGGAGCCGCCGGTCGCGTGCAGACCCAGACGTTCGGCGCCCGCGTCGAGCACGCCCCGCAGCCGATCCGGACAGCACTCGAAGAGAACCTCGTGACACCCGCACCGAGCCGACGGCCGCAACTCCGCCGTCGCGGCCATCACTTCCTCGGTGACGATCTCGATGAGCCGCTTCAGGTCTGGAGACATCGGCACGCTCATCGCCCGCGTCCCTCCTCCTCCTCCAGTTGGCGGATCTTGAGGAGGCGCCGGATGTAACGCGCTTCCCGCATCGGCGTCGCCAGCCAGGTGTCGACGATGCGGCGCGCGTCTTCGAGACGAGGCACCAGGGTCGAACCGATGGCGAGCACGTTGGCGCCGTTGTGCTCGCGCGAGTAACGTGCCGTCGTCTCGTCGGTGCACATGGCCGCGCGAATGCCCCGCACTTTGTTCGCCGCAATCGCCGACCCGATCCCCGCGCCGTCGATCACGATGCCCGCCTGCGCCTCGCCGCGCGCCACCGCGCGCGCAACCGACGCGGCCACGTCCGGGTAATCGACGGAGGGCTCCGGGGCATCCGTGCCGAGATCTTCGACCGCGAGACCTTTCCCGCGCAGGTGCTGCACCAGCGCCCGCTTGAGGGCGACGCCCGTGTGATCGGACCCGATCGCGACACGCCGCACGTCGCTCGCGGGCGCAAGATCCGCCGGCAGATCCGGATCGGCTGAACCCGCGCGGACCACCGTCACGCGCCGCGCCTTCAGCGTGTCACGCGCCAGGGGTGTGATGTGGCCGCCCGGCGCCAGCTCCACGGTCGAGCCGACATCGAGCACCCGCGCCTCAGCCTCGGTGATGATGTCGAAACGTTTCATTTTCTCTCATTGGCGGGATCCCCCAGCCTCCGCTCTTCTGAGCTTCGTCTAGGGCCGCCGGACTCCGCTCTTCTGAGCTTCGTCTAGGGCCGCCGAAGCTTCGCGAAGGCGCCGGCACCCCGCCTGGTGCGTCGCGCGCGGGGCCCCTACGCGTTCGCGCCGACCCTAAAGGGTCGGCCTACTCGTTACTCGTTACTCGTGACCTCTTTCAGTTGCCATCCCCCAATACCGCGATGTACGGCAGCTCACGGTACTTCTCGTCGTAGTCGAGCCCGTAACCGACCACGAAGCGGTCCTCAATCGTGAACCCGATGTACTCGACCTGCAACTCCACCTCGCGGCGGCTCGGCTTGCTGAGCAGGCACGCCGTACGCAGGCTCTTCGGCGAGCGGGCGCGCAGGATCTCCTGCAGGTAGTGCAGGGTCAGACCCGTATCGACGATGTCCTCGACGATGATGACGTGGCGGCCCTCGAGGGGGTGGTCGACATCCTTGAGCATCCGCACTTCGCCGGACGACTTGGTGCCCTTGCCGTAACTCGACATGGCGATGAAATCGAGCGTCACGGGCGACTTGAGCGCGCGTACCAGATCCGACAGGAACATGAAGCCGCCCTTGAGCACGCCGACGAGGTGAATTTCCTCGTGCGGGCCGTAGTCGCGCTCGATCTCGGCCGCCAGCTCCTTGATCCGATTCTCGATCTGCTCCCGTGTCAGCAGGACCTGCATGGTCGCGTTCGCGTCTCCTTCCCCGTCAGCGCGATACACCGACGGCGGCCTTCACCTTCTCCGCCCATGCGCGCGCCTCGGCGACGACCCTCGCCGCGTCGAGCGTGAGGACACGCCGGTCGCGCATCAGCACCTTGCCGTTCACGATGGTCGTCCGCACGTCGTCTCCGCGCGTGACGTAGACGAGGTGCGAGACCGGATCGTACATCGGAATCTGCCGCGGCGCATCCATCGCGATCACGATGAGATCGGCGCGCTTGCCGGGTTCGAGCGATCCGGTCAGCCGGTCCAGGCCGAGCGCCTTCGCGCCCTCGCGCGTCGCCATGTCGATGGCCGCCGCCGCGCTCACCACGCGCGGGTCGCCCGACTGCAGCTTGTGCAGGAACGCCGCCTGACGCATCGCCTCGAACATGTCCAGATCGTTGTTGCTGGCCGCGCCGTCCGTGCCGAGGCCCGTCGTCACGCCGGCGGCGCGTAGCTTCAGCACTGGCGCCGTGCCGCTCGCCAGCTTCATGTTGCTCTCGGGGTTGTGCGAGACCCCGACCGCACGGCGCGCCAAAACGGCTATGTCGTCGTCGGTCACCCAGACCGCGTGCGCCGCCAGCGTCCGAGGCCCCCAGAACCCGAGCGATTCCAGGTACGCGACGGGCGACAGGCCGTGGTCCCTGCGCGAGCCTTCGAACTCGTCGCGCGTCTCGGCCAGGTGAATCAGCAGCGGCACGCCGTAGCGGTCGGCCAGCGCACGCGACGCCTTGAGTGTCGCGGCGTCGTTCGTGTACATCGCGTGCGGCGCGACCGCCGGCACGATCAGCTCGTCCTTCACCCACGTGGTGACGAATGCCTCCGCGCGCGCCAGCCCGTCGGCCGGCGTCTTCGCGTCGGCCACCGGGAACTGGATGATCGTCTGGCCGAGCACGCCGCGCAGCCCGGCCCGCTTCGTCTCCTCGGCGATGGCCTCCTCGAAGTAGTACATGTCGGCGTAGGCCGTGGTCCCGGAGGTGATCATCTCGAGCGCGGCCAGTCGCGTGCCCGCGCGAACGAACTCCGGCGAGACGGTCTTCGCCTCGGCCGGGAAGATGAACTTCTGCAACCACTCCATCAGGGCCAGATCGTCAGCCAGACCGCGGTACAGCACCATCGGCGCGTGTGTGTGTGTGTTGATGAGGCCCGGCATCACGACCTGGCCGGTCGCGTCGATGGTGTCGGCCGCCTGGTAGCGGGCCGCAATGCGATCCGCGCGATCCACGGCGGCGATGGTCGTCCCGTCGATCGCGATGGCGCCTTGCGCGATCACGCGTCGGTCGGCGTCGACCGTCACGACGGTGCCGCCCGTCACGATGAGCGACACCGATTGCCGGCCTTGTGTCGCGTCGCTGGCGGTGAGGGCACGTGAGGCGGCCCCCGCCAGAAGGCCGACGGCGAGGGTCAGGGCGAGGGTCAGCAGGATGCGTCGAATCACCGGACAATATTAGGCCAAGCCGCGCAGCGCCCCAAGCCCCACGCCCCGCGAGTCCCCAGCCCGCAGCCCCCAGTGAGGTATAGTGTCCGCCGTGCCGGTCCACCTGATCGACCACCCGCTCATCCACGACGCGTTACGGCTGCTGCGCGACGCCCGCACGCAGCCGGAGGAATTCCGGCGTGAAGCGGCGCGCATTAGTGTGCTGATCGCGGCCGAGGCGACGCGCGACCTGCCCACCGATCAGATCACGGTGACCACGCCGCTCGGCCCGGCGCCGGCCCGCCGGATTGCCGCCGACATCGTCGTGGTGCCGGTGCTGCGCGCGGGCCTGGGCATGCTCGACGCCATGCTGGCGCTGTTCCCTCGCGCGCGCGTCGGTCACATCGGCCTTCAGCGCGACGAGGCGACCGCGATCGCGTCGAAGTACTACGCCAAGCTGCCGCCGGACATCGGGCGCAGCCTCGTGCTCGTCATCGATCCGATGCTCGCGACGGGCGGGAGCGCCCTGGCGGCGCTCGACCTGCTGCGGCAGGTTGGCGCCCGCGCCGTTCGTCTCATCTGCATCGTGGCCGCGCCAGAAGGCATCGACGCCGTGGTGCGCGCGCACCCGGACGTCGCCATCTACACCCCGGCCGTCGACGTTGGCCTCGACGATCACAAGTTCATCGTGCCGGGTCTCGGGGATTTCGGCGACAGGCTCTACGGAACGTTGTGAAGGAAAAGCCGGGGATCACCCGATCGTTTCTTGGCTGGGGAGTTGGTGGGCGCTAGTGGATTCGAACCACTGACCCCCGCCGTGTGAAGGCGATGCTCTACCGCTGAGCCAAGCGCCCAACCGGTTTTCAGTCTAACCGAACGGCCGCGCTGGCCGCAAATGGCTGAAGGCGCCAAAGCCGGCAGACTCGCCCCTCGTTCCTCGTCCCTCGTTCCTACGCCCGAGGACACCTTTCCGATAGGTCGATTGACAGAGGGGCACCGCGGTCCTATATTCAGGAGTGACGCGGTGCGATCGCGCGTCCCGTGCGCCGCTGGAGCGGGCTGGCCGCTCGCGGCGTGCGATGCGCGCAGCGGTAACGCGTCGCGTTAAAGCGCCCTCGTCGCTCGGGTCAGGTCGCGGTTGGCCAGGCTTCCCGCCACCAGCGCCGCGTCAACGTTCTTTCGACAGGCTTCGAAAGAACACCCGCCCGGGCCCTCGAGGGCGTTTTGTTGTACGGCTTTCAGGACTTCTTGAGCTGCGCGAGCACCACCGACAGCAGCCTCGCATAGCGTTCGTCGGCGTCGGTGAACTGCTTCATGTAGTCCTGCTCGCTGAGGTTCTTCTTCTTCCAGTTGCCGTCGAAGCTGATGGTCGTACCGCCCGACTCGAACGTGTCGTAGGGTTGCCCCTCCTCCGGCTTCGCCTGCAGGCCGTTGGCCTGGAGGTCGGAGACGAAGATCTTGGAGTCGGGGACCGACGCGCTGTTGAGGTCGATATAGACCTCCATGTACTCCTTCTTGCCGAGCTTCTCGTCGAGATACATCGGCACGGCATAGCGCGCCGAGACGACGAGGAGCTGGCTCCCCGGGAAGTACATGACGGCGATGTAGGCGTCCGGTTTCCCGGGGTCCTTCGTCGCGATGGTGGTCGTTTTGCCGCGTTCCAAGAACTCGGCCAGCTCCTTGGCCAGCGGCGCGGATTTCGGCTCCTGGGCGACGGCGAAGCCCGATGTCAGCGCCAGAATCGTAAGAAACACCATGAAGGACAGGAGCCACTGACGACGGGTAGGAGGAATCATCGGCGCCCTCGTGAATGATGGACTGACCGGATCGGCTGGCTGTTTCTACCACCCTGCCGGGCGCGGCGTCAAACGGCCCGCAGACGGAGACGTCCCGCTCCGCCTCGCGGCACGCCGCTCACCCGATGAACAGCGCATCCTCCTCTTCGGCCCGCACGCTCGATCCACGCGAGGACCGGAAGCCGCGCAGCGCTTCGAAGACCGCCCTGACTGCCGCGAGCACGGCCATGCCTTCGCGCGCGGGTGTCACGACGGCGTTCTGCACGAGCGTCACGACAGCGTCCACCCGGCGCGTGAAGTCGCCGATGAGCGTGTCGGCGCGCTCGACCTGCGCGGCGACGAGCGCGGTGATCCGGCCCGCGTCCTCGGTGACGATCGTTGCGCGCGCGATGAGCGGACGCACGTCTTCCCGGAGCTCGGCGATGGCGCGCTCGAGGCGCGCGGCCGCGCGCGCCGCGTACAGGGCCGCGGCGATTGCGCCGAGGGCCATCACCAGTGTCGAGATCGCGATTACGCCCAAGAAGATCGTTGGCCAGACGCTCTCGCCCATGTCACGTGTTCTCCTTCTGGCCCGTCTGACGGTACGCCTCGCGGCCGCGCTCGATCGCCGCAGAGATGCTGCGCGCCGCTTCGCCCACGCGCTCCTTGCCCTCGCGGGCTTTCTCGCCGAGGCGTCGTCTGGTCTCTTCGCCGGCCGCGGGAGCCCAGAGCAACGCGAACGCCGCGCCGGTCAGGGCTCCCAGCACGAAGGCGACCAGGTACGCGCCGCCCGAACCGCCCTCTTTGCTCATGACCTCGCCTCCCCGGGATCGCGTCAGAAGATGCTGACCTTCACGTTCAGGTACTTCCGCGGATCCTTGCGAATGTCGCTCACCAGGGCCCGGAGCTCGGTGGCGGCACCATTCATGTTCTCATATAACTGGCGATCGCGCAGCAACTGTCCGACGGTCCCCTCGCCGGCGTCCAGGCGGCTCGAGACCTGATCCAGGCGGCCCGCCAGACGGTTCAACCGGTCGTACAGCTCGGGTTCACTGATCAGCTTGCCCATGGTGCCCTGACCCTGGTTGATCCTGCCGGTGAGGTCGTCGATGTTCCGGCCCGCCGACGAGAACGAGCGCGCCAGCGAGTCGTCCGTGAGCAGCCTGCCGAAGGTCCCCTCGCCCGCGTTGAGCCGCCGCGTCATCTCGTCCAGGTTCCTCAGCGCGGCGACGAGCGACCGGTACGCCTCCGGGTCTTTGGCCAGCATTCCGAGCGTCCCTTTCCCGCGCGCGATGTGTCCGGCGACGGTCTCGGCCGCCGCGACGAATCCGTCGATGTCTCGATAGAGCTTGTCGTCGGTGAACAGCCGGCCGACGGTGCCCTTGCCCGCCCGCATGTCGCGCAGCAGCCGCGTCGCTTCGTCGAGCGACTGGGTCGCGCTGGCGGCCACGTCATTCAGCTGGCTCTGGCCGCGTCCGGGCGTCACGAAGCCCCAGTCACCGAGCGGCGTGCCCTCACTCGACGGCGTGATGTCGATCACCGGCTCGCCGAGCAGGCTGAGCGACCCGATCGACGCCCGCGACCGGTCGGTGATGCGCGCGCGCAGGTTCTCATGCACCTGCAGCACGACCTCGACTTCCGCCCCGGCGAACTCGACCGAGCCGACCTTGCCGACCTCGACGCCGGCCACCCGCACGACGGCGCCGGCCTTGAGCCCCAGCACGTTCGAGAACCGCGTCTTCAGGTGATACTGCTGCCAGAAGAACCCGCCTTGACCGCCGACCAGGAACGTCAGCGTCGTGGCCAGCACGATCGCGACGACGGCCAGCAAGCCGATCTTCAACTCCGCCCAGGCGAGCGAACGGGTGCGGGGCATGGCGTCAACCTTCTCTGATCATGACAGGAACGTCTGCAGGTACTCGTCGCGGGCCGCGCGCAACTGCGAGGCGGTGCCTTCGAACACGAGACGGCCATCGCGCAACATGAGGAACTCGGCTTCATCCGCTTTGTGCGGCGAGGCCGGCACGATGCCGACTGCACCGTTCTGCCTGACGGCCGTGTGCGTGGCGACGTAGAACGCGTCGCGGAGCTGGTGCGTCACGACGATGGAGCTCACGTTCTCGAGGTCGCGCAGCTTGATGATTTCGTTGTCGATCGTGAGCGCGGTGATCGGGTCCAGTCCGGTCGTCGGCTCGTCGTACAGGAGGATGCGCGGCTTGGCCGCCATGGCGCGCGCGATGCCCACGCGCCGCCGCTGCCCGCCCGACAGCTCCGACGGCATGCGGTCGATGTAGTCCCGCAGCCCCACGAAACCCAGCACCTCTTCCACGCGCCGGTTCACGGCGTCGAGGGGCAGGCGCATTTCCTCGTACAGCTTGTAGCCGACGTTTTCCCGCACGGTCAGGGAGTCGAAGAGCGCGCCTTCCTGGAACACCATGCCCAGATCGGCGCGCACGGTCATGAGCTGGGTCTCGCTCATCTCGTCCACGCGCTCGCCGTTCACCCACACGACGCCGTCATCGGCACGCAGCAGGCCCAGGATCAGCCGGAGGATCGTCGACTTGCCCGCGCCGCTTGCGCCCAGAATGAGCTTGGTGTGCCCGACGATCAGGGTGAAGCTCACCTCGTCCAGAATGACCTTGTCGTCGAAGGCGAGCGACACGCGGTCGAACACCACGATGGGCGCGCCGGGCCCCAGCGCCTCCTCCAGTTCAGGCGATCGCGGCGTGCGCAGGTTCAGCTCGTCCGACACGTGTCCACCCGTGCTAGTACAGCAGCGCGATAATCAGCTTCGTGACGAAGAAGTCCACGGCGAGCACCGCCACCGAGCCCGCGACCACGGCGTTCGTCGTCGCGCGGCCGACGCCCTGCGTGCCGCCCGAGGTGCGCAGCCCGACGTGACAGCCGATACTGACGATCACGAAACCGAGCACGAACGGCTTGATGAGCCCCATCCAGACATCTTCGAGATAGAGGCCGTCAAACACCGAGTTCCAATAGACGGTCGAGGCGACCCGCAGTTGCGTGACCGCCACGAGCCATCCGCCGATGATGCCGACCGCGTCGGCCACCACGGTCAGGACCGGCACCATGAGCACGCCCGCGAGGATCCGCGGCAGGACGAGCTTGCGGACGGGGTCGGTGCCGAGCGCGCGCAGGGCGTTGATCTGTTCGGTCACGACCATCGACCCGAGCTCGGCCGCGATGCCCGAGCCGACGCGGCCAGTCACCATGAGGGCCGTGAGGACCGGCCCGAGCTCCTTCACCATCGACGCGCTCACGAGCCGGCCGACGAACGAACGCGCCCCGAACTGATCGAGCGTGAACCCCGACTGCAGCGCGAGGACGGCGCCGGTGAACACGCCCGTGAGGAGCACGACGGTGAGCGAGCCGACCCCGATGATGTCGAGCTGCTCGACGATGTCCCGATGATACACGGGCGGCGTCACGAGCGCCCGGCCCACGGCGGCTGTCAAGCGGACGTACTCCTGCACCTCGAGCAGTGCCGCTTTCAACCACGCTGTCGTTGTTCGAACCACG
>CAYHSN010000124.1:0-8541 GCA_964359235.1 uncultured Vicinamibacterales bacterium
CGGCGCCGATCTCGTCGATCTGCCTGACGATGAAGCTCGGCACCTGACGCGCGTGCGGCGACTCGGCGCCGGCGACGAGATCGCGGTGTTCGACGGCCGCGGCCACGAGTACCGCGCGCGTGTCGAGCGGGCCGGCCGCGCGGGCGTGCGCGTGCGCGTGCTCGAGGCGGTGACGCCGGCGCCGGAGCCGTCCGTCGCCTTCACGCTCGTCCAGGCGGTGCTCAAGGGTGACCACATGGACGAGGTCGTGCGTGATGCGGTGATGATGGGTGTCGCCGCGATTCAGCCCATCGTGACCGCGCGCACACAAGTGAGCCTCGCGGCGCTCCGGCGTGGCTCGGCCGTCGAGCGGTGGCGGCGCATCACCCTCGCATCGGTGAAGCAGTGCCGGCGCGCGGTCGTGCCGGAGGTTCATCCGCCCAAAGCGTTCGATGAGTTCGCGCGCGCGCGCAACGACCCGGGCACGCTTCGGCTCATGCTGGTCGAGCCTGGGGCTGGTCCACCCACCACGCGCGACGCCCACGCGCTGCCGGAACTGCCCAAGCCCGCGGCTGCGCAGCTTCTCGTGGGGCCCGAGGGCGGCTGGGCGCCAGAGGAGATCGAGGTGACGCTCGCGCACGGGTTCGTCCCAATCACGCTCGGCCGCCGCACGCTCCGGGCCGACGCCGTCCCCGTCGCGGTCCTTGCGGTCCTGTGCTTTGTGTGGGGAGAGCTGTAACGAAGCTTCGCCTCAAACCGACAAGTGGCTGGGGACGAAGCTTCGTTACTAGGCGGCCGCCCGCGGGCGGCCGCACCTCTAAGCCGGGCTTGCACGGAGAAACCTGACACATTCGTACACATTTCAGCCGTGCAAGCACGGCTAGACATCTTCTCAAGGCTGGAGGGCACGGCGCTGTGAGGATCCTCATTACCAACCACGAACTCGACGCACGTGCGGGGTCCGAACTGTACGTGCGCGACCTCGCGTCCGCCCTCGTGGCGCGCGGGCATCGACCGATCGCGTTCAGCACGCGGCTCGGCGCCGTGGCCGACGAGTTGCGCGCGGCGACGGTGCCTGTGGTGGACGATCTTGCGAGAATCGCCGAGTCCCCGGACCTTGTTCACGGCCAGCATCACCTCGAGACGATGGCGGCGCTGCTGCGTTTTGCCGGTGTGCCCGCCGTCTTCTTCTGCCATGGCTGGATTCCCTGGGAGGAAGCGCCGCCGCAGCATCCTCGCATCCTTCGCTACGTCGCGGTGGATGACACGTGTCGCGATCGTCTCGTGTTGGAACACGGTATCCCGGCCGCGCGCGTGCGCGTCGTCTTGAATTTCGTCGATCTCGCACGCTTCCGGCCGCGCGCGCCGCTGCCGGCCATCCCGCGTCGCGCGGTCGTCTTCAGCAACACCGCGTCAGAGGGCACGCACGTGCCGGCGATCCTTGAGGCGTGCCGGCGCGCGGGTGTGGCGCTCGACGTGATTGGATCGTCCGCCGGTACCGCCACGGATCGTCCCGAAGCAGTGCTGGGGCAGTACGACCTCGTGTTTGCGAAGGCGCGCGCGGCCATCGAGGCGCTGGCCGTTGGGGCCGCGGTTGTCCTGTGCGACGCGCGCGGCGCGGGGCCGATGGTGACGAGCGTGAATCTCGAGCGGCTGCGGCGGCTCAACTTCGGGATCCGCGCCCTTGATCGACCGGTCGACGCCGGGTGGCTGTTCGATGAGATCCAGCGCTACAGCGCGGCGGAAGCCGCCGAGGTGTCGCGGCGCATCCGCGCCACGGCGGGGCTCGATGCGGCCGTCGATGAGATCCTGGCCATCTATGAGGAAGCGTTGGCCGAATGGCGCGCGGGGCCGAAGCCGTCGCCGGAGGAGGAAGGGACGGCGGCGTCGGTCTACGTGCAATGGCTCGCACGGTGGTTCAAAGGCGCCGCGCGTACGCTCGCCGACAACGCGAGACTCGGCCAGGAGCTGCAACGAATACGGGCGACTCGCACGTGGCGGATCCACGACGCGGTGTTCAGCGTTCCACTCGTCCGCCGGGTCTATCGCGCGGTCCGCCGCGTCCCATGACGGCCCCGCGTGCGCTGGTTCCTCGCCACCGTCACCGCCGGGCGGCCAGGCGCCGCAGAAAACGCGTGTGGTCCATCGCGAAGTTGCCGCTGACCCGCTGATCGGGCTTCACGTCTTTGACGACGACCGCGCCGAGGCTGACCTGCGCGCGCGCGCCGACGCGGAGGCCGTGAGAAACGACCGCGCCGGGGCCGATCCACGCGTCGGGTCCGACCGTCACGTTCCCGTTGATCACGGCGCCGTGGCCCACGAAAGTCCGATCACCCACCTGCACGTTGTGAGAGACGAACGCGTGGTTGCCGATGCGCGATCCCGCCCCGAGAGTCGTGAGCTGGCGAAACAGCGCGGCGGCCACAACCGCATGCGACAATACGTGCGCGCCGTCGCGCACAAGAACGCCGCCGCCGTGCACCATGTCAACGACGCCGTCGGGGAAGCGAGACACCTGGAACCCGATGCCGCCGAGCGCCGCGCCCGCGTGCACCACCACGGACGCTCCCAGGATGCAGCGCTCCAGGATCGTCGCGTTCGGCTGCACCACAGTGTTCGGGCCGATCCGGACGTTGCTCGCCGCCACGAACGCGCGGGGATGGACCTCGGCGCTCTCGTGGATCTCGGTCGGGAAGTCCGACCAGTAGAGGTCGGTGTGGCGCGCGAGATGGTTGTGGAGCTCGAACAGCGTCCGACGTGGATCGTCGGCGATGGCGAGCGCCGGCACGTCGTCCAGCTCCATGGCCAGCTCAACGGTCGTGATGACGCCGCTCACCTCAGGCGTCCGTCTCAGCAGCGCGATCGCCCGCCTGCTCTCGACGAACACGAGCATGCGCGGCTGCGGATCGGCCAGCAGTCCCGGAGTGGCGAACTCGCCGTCACGGCGGACCTCCAGCCGCAGTACCCGCGCGAACTCGCTCAGCAGCATGCGTGGCGCTCCGGCCCGACGTCGGGACGCGGTCCCGGACGTCAGCGTGCGATAGCATAGCATCGTGAACCCGATCCAGAGAGAACACGGCACGGTCGCGGAGAACGCGGCCGTTTCCACTCGCGCCGGACGACAATCCACCCTCACGCAACTGATCTCGGCAGGAGATGGGCGTACGGCAGCGCTGGCGGCGCCAGGTCGCAGCCCGCTGACGTTCGGCGAGCTGCGAGACCAGATGGGGTACGTATCGGACTTCCTTGGGCGCCGCGGGATCGCGCACGGCGACGCGGTCGCGCTGGCGCTCGGCAACGGCCCCGAGGCGGCCGCCGCCTTCCTTGCCGTCGCGGATGCTGCGGTGGCGGCGCCGCTCAACCCGGCCTATCAGGATTCCGAGGTCGCGTTCTTTCTCACCGATCTGCACGCGCGGGCGCTCATCGTCGATCGCGACAGCCCGAGCCGAGCGGCCAGCGCCGCCAGGGCTTGCGGGGTGCCCGTCGTGACGCTCGTGCCCTGCCTCGATCGCCCGGCGGGCGCCTTCAGCCTCGAATGGACCGCGGCCGGGCCCCTCCGGAGCGCCCGGCCGGCCGAGCGATCGGAAGACGTCGCGCTCCTGCTGCACACCTCCGGCACGACATCCCGGCCGAAGCTCGTCCCCCTGACGCGCGACCGTCTCTGCCTGTCGGCCCGGCAGATCGGGCGCACGCTGGCCCTGGCCCCGACCGACGTGTGCCTCAACGTCATGCCGCTCTTCCACGTGCACGGGCTCGTCGGCGCCGTGCTCGCGACACTCTCGGCAGGGGGCAGCGTGTGGTGCAGCCCGGGCTTCAACGCGCTCAGGTTCTTCGCGTGGCTCGAGCAGTCTGAGGCGACGTGGTATACGGCGGTCCCGACGATCCACCAGACGGTGCTCGCGCGGGGCCGGGAGCACGACCGCGCCAGAAGGCGACATCGGCTCCGGTTCGTACGATCCTCGTCGGCGCCGCTGGTCGAAGGACTCTGGCAATCGCTCGAGGATTTCTTCTGCGTCCCGGCGCTGAACGCGTACGGGATGACTGAAGCGACGCATCAGATCGCGAGCAACCCGCTACCACCCCGCGCGCGGAAGCCGCGAACGGTCGGCCTGTCCACCGGGCCGGAAATCGGCGTCATGGACGAGAGCGGCTGCCTCTTACCGCCCGGCTCGATCGGTGAGGTGGTCCTACGTGGGGACACCGTGATGGCCGGCTACGAGCAGCCGATCGAAACGAACGCGGCGGCCTTTTACGACGGGTGGTTCCGCACGGGCGATCAGGGCGCGCTGGACACGTCCAGCTATCTCACGCTCACGGGCCGGCTGAAGGAGCTGATCAACAGCGGCGGAGAGAAGATTTCGCCGTACGAGATCGAGGCGGTGCTGCTGCAACATCCGGCCGTAGCACAAGCTGTGAGCTTCGCCGTGCCGCACTCGTCGCTCGGCGAGGCAGTCGGAGTCGCCGTGGTGCTGCGCGAGAACCAGCAGGTCACCGAGCGGGCGCTTCGCCGCTTTGCCGCAGACCGCCTGGCCAAGTTCAAGACCCCTCGGCGGATCGTCATGCTCGACGAGCTGCCGCGGGGAGCGACCGGCAAGCTCCAGCGAGTCGGTCTGGCGCGGAGATTGAACGTGGACGCGTCGTAGCCAGGCGCGACGGCCCGTCCTCAGCGCCCAGCGCAAAGCGCCGGCGTGACCGATTCGTCTTCCTCATCGCGCTGTGGGCGCGCATGGCCTGACGCCGATCACGATCGGCCGGCGGACGCTGCTGGCCGATGCGGTGCCCGTGGCCGCGATCGCCGTGTTGCAGGCCGGACTGAAGTCCGGCCCTACGACCGGAGGCCGGACTGAAGTCCGGCCCTACGACGGTCTCTTCTCTACTCGTTCCTCGTCACTCGTTCCTCGTCCCTCGTTCCTCGTTCCTTCTCGTCTCAACGTCAGCGCCACCCAGTCGTCCTCGTGATCCGTCTCGACCACGGGCAGCCTCCGCGCTGGGTCTTGCTGGAACGCCGCCGCCACCAGCGAGACCTGATCGCGCATGACGCCGCTGACGATGAGCGTGCCGCCCGGCGCAAGCAGCCGGCCGAGCGCGTCGGCATGGCGCTCGAGCATCGCGGCCGTGAGGTTGGCCAAAACGACGTCGGCGAGCGCGAATTGAAGCCGATCGATTTCGGCAAGATCGGCGGCATAGAGCGCCACGCGATCGCCGACGCGATTGAGATCCACGTTCTCGCGGGCGTTGGCGAGGGCGTCGGGGTCGCAATCGATCGCGATCGCGGGCGCGGCGCCGAGCCGGACTGCCGCGATCGCCAGCACGCCCGAGCCAGTGCCGACGTCGATCACGGTGCGGCCGGCGAGGTCGAGGCGCTGCAAGGCGCGCAGACACAGCCGCGTCGACGCGTGGTGACCCGTGCCGAAGCCCATCGACGGTCGAATCACGACGACGAGCGCATCAGCGCTCGACGGCACGTCCCACGGCGGTGCGACGACGAGGCGGTCGACCACGATCGCCGTGAGCATGGCCTGCGATCGCTCCACCCAGCCGGCGTCTTCCACCTCGATCGCGCGAACGGAGAGTCCGGCCGAACCGCACGCGTCGGCGAGCGCCGTCGCGGCGCGGTCGCGGGCCTCCGGCGCCGCGAAATACACGCGCCAGGCCTGAGGCGGGGCATCTTCGGCGCCAGGCTCGTACGCGCCTTCGTCGATGGCCACGGGCTGTAGGTCGTCCAGGAGCGCCAGCAGGCGATCCGGAAGATCGGATGAACCTGAACGGGGAGGGAAGCGAAGCTCGAGGGCGGGTGAGGCCTTCACCGGGGCGTCATCAACCGAAGATGTCCTTCACGCGCTCGAAGAACGGGCGCTCCCCCCCTTCGCCCGGCGCAATCGGGGCGCCGGTGTCCTTGCCCAGCGTCTTCGCGAGCTGGTCGATCAACTGCTTCTGGGCCTTCGTGAGCTTGCGCGGGATGTCGGCGCGCACGATGACGTAGAGGTCGCCCGTTCCGCGCCCGCCGACGTTGGGCATGCCCTTGGCCTTGACCCGGAACCGGTGCCCGCTCGGCGTGCCCGCCGGGACGTCGAGCGGGTGCTGGCCGTTGAGCGTCGGCACGTCGATCGTGCCGCCGAGCGCCAGCGTGGGGAAGCTCACGGGCAGTTCGCAGTAGAGGTCGTCGCCCTCGCGATGGAAGAACTCGTGCTCGCGGACGTGGACGATCACGTAAAGATCGCCCGTGGGTCCGCCGGCCACGCCGTGCTCGCCCTCGCCGTAGAGCCGCAGGCGCTGTCCGCTCGCGATGCCCGCCGGAATCTTCACCGTGATCTTGCGGTCGCGCGCGACGCGGCCCGCGCCGTGGCACGTCGTGCACGGCTTCGTGATGACGCGGCCTGCGCCCTGGCAGTGACCGCACGTGCGGGCGATCGTCAGAAAGCCCTGCTGGTAGCGCAACTGACCGCGGCCGCGGCACTGCGGGCAGGTTTCGGGGCCCGCGCCCTGGGCTGCGCCCGAGCCGCGGCAGGTCTCGCAGGTTTCCTCGCGCGGAATCTGGATCGTGGTCTCGGCGCCGTTGGCCGCCTCGTCGAAGGTGATCTCGAGGTCGTAGCGCAGATCCGCGCCGCGCATCGGTCCGCCACGGCGTCTGCCACCGAAGATGTCCCCGAACCCGAACACGTCGCCCAGGCCCGCGAAGATGTCGCTGAAGTCGGCGAAGATAGTCGGGTCGAACCCCGGGCCTTGACCGGCCGCGGCGCCGACGCCCGCGTGACCGAAACGATCGTAGCGCACGCGCTTGTCGGAATCAGCCAGAACGGCGTAGGCCTCGGCCGCTTCCTTGAATTTCTCTTCGGCGTTCTTGTCGTGCTGGTTGCGGTCGGGATGGTATTTGAGCGCCAACTTGCGGTACGCGCTCTTCAACTCCTGCTCGGTCGCGCCTCGCGCCACGCCGAGCACCTCGTAGTAATCACGCTTGCTCACGCCTTCGCCACCTTCACCATGGCGGGGCGAAGCAGCCGATCGCCCAGCAGGTAGCCGCGGCGCAGCTCGGCCATGACTTCGCCGTCGCGGTGCTGGTCGCTGGCCTCGTGCACGATGGCCTGGTGATAGCGCGGGTCGAAATCCGCGCCAACCGCCTCGATCAAACGGACGCCGCGCTTGTGCAGCAGATCCAGCAGTTGCTTGTAAATGAGCTCGACGCCCTTGCGGTAGGCGTCGGAGCCGTCCGGGCCCGTCTCGACCTCGAGCGCCCGCTCGAGATCGTCCACAAGCGGCAGGAGGTCGGCCAGCAGATCGGCAGCCGCGGTCTCGGTGAACTCGCGCCGCTCGCGGTCGACCCGCTTGCGGTAATTGTCGAACTCGGCGGCCTTGCGCAGCAATCGGTCGTAGTACTCGTCGCGCCGCCGCTGCAGCTCCGCCACCGCCGGGTCGACGGGCTGGCCGCCGCCGGCCGGCTCAGCGGCAGCCTCGGTCGACGCGCCCTGCGGCGCCTGGGCACGTTTTGCCTCGTCGGCGACCGGCGGCTGTTCGGTCAGTTCGTCTGGCATGTCCACACAGTTTCGAGTTCCAGGCTCCGAGTACCGAGCAGGCCGGACTAAAGTCCGGCGCTACGACGGTCTCTCTCGTTCCTCGTTCCCCGTTTCTCGTTCCTTCCGTGATCGTTCCGTGGTCATTCCGCGGTCGTCACGCCCCCGTCACCGCCTCCAGCACTCGGCTCACCGCGCGCGACAGGCTGTCGACGACAGAGATGGCGCGCGAGTAGCGCATGCGCGTGGGCCCGATGACGCCGACCGTGCCCCTGCGGCGGCCATCCGCGTAGGTCGACGCGACGAGGCTGAACGGCTGCAGATCGGCGATGTGGTGCTCGGAGCCGATCACCACGGTTAGGCCGGGGCCGTCGATGTACTCGCTCAGCAGCCCCACCAGCCGATGCTTCTCCTCGATCATCCGGAAGAGCGCCCGGAGCGTGTCGATCGTGGGGCGATCGGCGGATCCGATCGCGCCCGCGTCGAGCAACGACGAGGCGCCCTGCACGAAGAGCAGGCAGTCGGGCACCAGGTCTTCGAACCCGAAACGCGCGAGCCGCAGGGCCCGCGCGATCAACGCGTCGTACAGGGTGCGCTCCTCGCGCAGGCGCGCGAGCACCGCTTCGCGCACCGCGGCGAGCGGCAGACCGGCGAACTCGGTGTTCAGGTAGTTCGCCGCGTGCTGCAGGTCGAGCGGACGCAGCGCTTCCTCGACCTGGACCACTTTGTGATTGATGCGGCCGCCGGTCGCGATCACCACCACGAGCACGCGGCGCGCGTCGAGCGGCACGAAGTCGATGTGCTGGAACGCCATCGACTCGCCGGTCGTCGCCAGCGCGAAGCCCACGTGGTGCGACGCGCGTGAGAGCTCGCGCGAGACATCCTCCAGCACGTCCTCGACGGTGCCGGCCCGCCGCAGACGGGCTTCGACCTCGGGGGCCGACCGCGCCGGGCGCCGCCCGGCCAGCAGGTGGTTCACGGACAAGCGGTACCCGTGATCGGTGGGCACCCGGCCCGCCGACGGGTGTGGGGGATGGCTGTAGCCGCGCTCCTC
>CAYHSN010000125.1:0-2975 GCA_964359235.1 uncultured Vicinamibacterales bacterium
TCGCCCACGTATCGCGTAGACCCACCGTCCTGTTGAACACCAGGCGGCCGGGCGCGGTGTCCGGATCCACGCAGAAGTACCCGAGCCGCTCGAACTGGTACCGATCGCCGGCCGACGCCTTCGACAGGCTCGGCTCGACCTGGCAGCCGCTGAGCACCTCCAGCGAGTTCGGGTTCAACTCGTCCTTGAAGTCGCGGCCGCCCGCACCGGGGTTCTCGTTGGTGAACAACCGGTCGTAAAGCCGCACCTCGGCCGGGAGCGCGTGCGCGGCCGACACCCAGTGGAGCGTCGCCTTCACCTTCCGGCCGTCGGGTGAGTCGCCGCCGCGGGTCGCCGGATCGTAGGCGCACCGAAGCTCGGTCACGTCACCGGTCGCCGGATCCTTCACGACGCCGACGCACTTCACGAAGTACGCGTTGCGCAGCCGCACCTCGCGGCCTGGCGCGAGCCGGTAGTACTTCGGCGGCGGATCCTCACGGAAGTCGTCGTGCTCGATGTAGAGCGCCTTCGCGAAGGGCACTTTGCGCGTGCCGGCCGACGGATCCTCGGGATTGTTGACGACCTCCATCTCCTCGACGAGATCGGCCGGGTAGTTCTCGATGACGAGGCGCAGCGGCTTGAGCACCGCCATGACGCGCGGAGCCACCTTGTTCAAATGGTCGCGCACGGCGTGCTCGAGCGCCGCGACGTCGATCACGTTCTCGCGCTTGGCCACGCCGATGCGATCCGAGAAATCGCGGAGCGCCTCCGGCGTGTAGCCGCGCCGCCGCATGCCGGTGAGCGTCGGCATGCGCGGGTCGTCCCAGCCTTTCACCAGACCGCCCTCGACGAGCTCGAGCAGCTTGCGCTTGCTCATCACCGTGTAGGTGAGGTTCAGGCGCGCGAACTCGATCTGCCTCGGCTGATGCGGAACCGGCGTGTGCTGGATCAGCCAGTCGTACAGCGGCCGGTGATCCTCGAACTCCAGCGTGCAGAGCGAGTGCGTGATGCCCTCAATCGCGTCCGAGAGCGGGTGCGCGTAGTCGTACATCGGGTAGATGCACCACGCGTCGCCCGTCCGGTGATGCGCGGTCTTGCGGATCCGGTAGATCGTCGGATCGCGCATGTTGATGTTGGGCGACATCATGTCGATCTTCGCCCGCAGGACGTGCGTCCCGTCCTCGAACTCGCCCGCGCGCATCCGCCGGAACATGTCCAGGCTCTCGCCGACCGACCGGTTCCGGTACGGGCTCTCGCGACCCGTCTCGGTAAGCGTGCCGCGGTGCTCTCGGATTTCGTCGGGCGTCAGGCTGTCAACGTAGGCCTTTCCCGCCTCGATCAGGTGTTCGGCGTACTCGTAGAGCTGCTCGAAATAGTCCGACGCGTAGAACTCGCGGTCGTCCCAGTCGAAGCCGAGCCAGCGGACGTCGCGCTTGATCGAGTCGACGTACTCGACCTCCTCGGTGATCGGGTTCGTGTCGTCGAAGCGCAGGTTGCAGAAGCCGCCGAATTCCTGCGCGACGCCGAAGTTCAGGCAGATCGACTTGGCGTGACCGATGTGCAGGTAGCCGTTCGGCTCGGGCGGAAACCGCGTGTGCACGCGGCCGCCGTGCTTGCCGGCCTTCAGATCGTCGGCGACGATTTGACGGATGAAGTCGAGGGGCTCGGGCATAAAACGAAGGAACGAGGAACGAGGAACGAGTAGCGAGGAACGAGTAGGGGAATTATACCTGTGGAGAGATCGAGAGATCTCGCTTGGGGCTTGGGGCGCGTAGGGGCCGACCCCTTCGGCGCCACTCAGGGCAGGCTTGGTCGGCCCCTACGCTACCGCTTGTAGCTGATCCTGTAGATGACGCCCGCCTCATCGTCCGACACGACGAGCGCGCCGTCGGGCATCACCTGCACGTCGGCCGGACGGCCCCACGCCTTCTCGCCCTGCAGCCAGCCCTCGGCGAACGGCTCGTACGAAACGGCCTTGCCGACGGCGTCCAGCCGCACCAGCATCACGCGGTAGCCGATCTTGTTTCTGCGGTTCCAGGATCCGTGCTCGGCGATGAGGATCTGATTGCGGTACCCGGGCGGAAACATCTGACCCGTGTAGAAGCGCATGCCGATCGCGGCGACGTGCGGCCCGAGCCGTCGCGCGGGCGGCTCGAACTCGGAGCACGGCCGCTTGCTGCCGAAATCGGGGTCGCTGACATCGCCGCCATGGCAGTACGGGAAACCGAAGTGCAGACCCTGGCGCAACGCGCGGTTCAGCTCGTCTGGCGGCAGATCGTCGCCGAGCATGTCGCGCCCGTTGTCGGTGAACCACAGCTCTTTCGTCTGCGGGTGCCAGTCGAAGCCCACCGAGTTGCGCACCCCGCTCACGAACGTCTCGAGGCCGCTCCCGTCCGGCGTCATCCGCATGATCGATCCGTAGCGCTTGTCGTCTCTCTCACAAATGTTGCACGGCGCGCCGACGGGCACGTACAGGAGGCCGTCGGGCCCGAAGCGGATGAACTTCCAGCCGTGATGCCGGTCCGACGGGAACGCCTCGCTCACGAGCACCGGCTTCGGCGGGCTCTCGAGCCGCGACTCGATGCCGTCGTACCGCCACACGCGATTCACCTCGGCCACATACAGCGCGCCGTCACGGAACGCCACGCCGCTCGGCATGTTCAGCCCGGTCGCGATCGTGTAGACCTTGTCGGCCCTCTGGTCTTTGTTCGTGTCGACGATGGCGAAGACGCTGCCTGCCGAGCGGGAGCCCACGAAGAGGACGCCCGCCGGGCTGAGCGCCATCGCGCGCGCGTTCTTCACGCCGGTCGCGTAGACGTCGATCGAGAAGCCCGGCGCAAGCTTGATCCGATCGAGCAGCAGGGACGGCTGCTGCGCGACGGGCGCGACGGACAGGAGGACGGCGGTGGCGAGCGCCAATGCGAGCAGAACGAGAGCCTGACGTTTCATGTTGAGATCTCCAGGTCGCCCGGACAACACGGGCCGAGCCCTTCGAC
>CAYHSN010000125.1:3075-5616 GCA_964359235.1 uncultured Vicinamibacterales bacterium
CAGGCAAGCTCGGCCCCTACGCGCTCACAATCGTCAATCCGCCCGGGCCCGAGTCCCGGGCCTCCGGGCCCCGGCCTCCGGGTGATGCGTCAGTACCTGAACAGATACGAGATCTTCATGAAGAACGACCGGCTGGTCTGCCTGAGGTTCCGGTCGAAGTAGATCTCGTCGTTGATGTTGTGGCCTTCCTGCCGCCGGTCGTCATAGCCCACGAATATCACGGTGCCGGAGTTCACGCGATAGGTGGCCAGCAGGTTCAGGCCGAACTTGCCGGCGTGCGTGTCGTACTCGAGGATGTTGCGCAGCAGGAGCCGATCGGTGAACTGGTAAGTGCTCTGCAGCCGGTAGAGCTGCACGTCGAACACCCGCTCACCGGTCGCCGGGTTGATGAACCGGCTGAAGTTCGCGTTGATGTTCGTGTTGAACCGTGACGTCGGCCGGTAGCTGAAGCTCGCAAAGCCGCCGTAGGTTCGACCGAGGTACGCCCAGCCCTCCTCCTCCTCCTCCGAGTACCGGATCTCGTCGCCCCAGTTGAAATTGCCGCCGAACGAGAACGTCCGGCTGAAGTTCGCGTCGCCGCCGAACGAATAGCGCCACTTCCAGAAGTCGACGCCGAGGTACCGCTCCATCTCGCGCGTCGCGTTGACGCGCATCCCGATGTTCCGCGCGAACCGGAAGTTGATGCCGCCCTCGATCTCCTCGTCCTGCTTCACGCCCGCGTGGTCGTAGTTCATCCGGTACTGCCCACGCGGCCCCCAGTTGACGATCGTCCCCTGCGGCCAGAACGTGTAGTTCGTCTGGAACGACGTGTCCTGGACGTCGGTGCGGCGGATGAAGCCGAGATCGGTCTTGAAATCCGGCGAGAGGTTGTTGTGGTTGATCGAATAGCTGAAACTCCGGCCCGAGCGCGAGAAGGCCGCCTGGTAGGCGTAGCCGGTCATCTTGCCGTCTTCGGCGTCAAGGCGATCGGCGCCCGCCATCATGAAGCTCAGCCGATGGACCTTGCCCAGCCGGAACCGCCCGTCAACGCCGAGCGCGCGGCTGTAGGCGTCCATGAACTCGCGGTCGGTGACGATGGCGCCGATGAACGACTCGGCGTACAGATCCTGGCGCACGCGGCCGACGAAGATCTGCGCGTTCTTGTGGTACGCGGGATCGGCAGAATCGTCCAGATTGCCCGGCGCTTCGTCGTTGGCGAACAGCACCCCGACGTTGGTCGTGCCGATCTTGCCGGTCAGCTTGGCGCCGCCCAGCGGATCGACGACGGAGCGCGTGTGCAACAGGTTGATCTGCGTGCTGAAGATCTCCTGGCCCTCGAGGAAGAACGGCCGCTTCTCCGGATAGAACACCGGGTAGCGCTGGTTCACCTCGATCTGCGCGCGGTCGGACTCGATCTGCGAGAAGTCGGGGTTGTAGGTGAGATCGGCCGTCAGGTTCGTCGTGATGCCGTACTTGAAGTTCACGCCGAAGTCCGGGTCCACGTCGCCCTTGTCGTACGTGCCGGTCTCGTTGTCCAGCCTCCCGAGCTGCACGGCCGTGGCGGTCGGCTGAACCTCGATGTTCTTGCTCGTCGAGAGATCCTTCATGCCGTAGACCACGCCCATCTGCGTGAGGAAGCCTTCGACGCTCCGCGAAATCGGCGACCACGCGGCGTCTTCGTCCTTGCTCTCGATGCTCCGCGTGATCTGCATGCCCCAGCGGTGCTCGTCGCCGTTCTTCCGCGCCGGGTAGCGCAGGCTCTTGAACGGGATCGCCATCTCGACGATCCAGCCGTCCTCGACCGGGCCGCCGGCCGTTTCGAACAGCGCGTCCCACGATTCGTCTTCGCCACCGTGTCCGCCGCCCCCGCCGGGGCCGCCGCCCGGGCCGCCACCCGGGCCGCCTCCGCCTCGCCCGCCGGAGTTCAGGATCGCGTCACCCTGCACGGCATAGCCGTTCACCGAAAAGCGGTACGCGCGCTGCTGATCGAGGAATGTGTCGAAGTAGATCGCCACCTTGTCGTCGCGCTGGGCTTTGTCGCGGTCGGCGCGATTGGCCCGCATCAGGCTCACATCGCCGTAGTGCACGTACATGGCGACATAGAGGTGGCCGCTGTCGTAGCCGACCCAGATTTCGGTCTGTTCGGTGGCCGGTTCCCCTTCCTTGGGATTCTGCTGGGTGAACTGCGTGACCTTCGCCGCCGACTGCCACGCCTCATCGTCCAGTCTGCCGTCGAGCGTCGGCGCGTTCGCCATCCGGCGGATTTCGAGCTTGGGACGGCCGGCGAGGGCGTCTTCGTCCGCCACGGCCGCCACGGCCGCCACAGGGATGCACCATGCGAGGACGAAACAGAGCCATTTCATCGTGAAAACAGGTCTCGGTCCGGAGAATACCGGCATAGGTCCATAGATTGTAGGCGACCGGCCGCGGCCCTGAGGAGCCCAAATTGGGTCCGCCCGGACGGCAGGCGTGTTTGGGCAAGCGCCCTACACCAGGTATTGAGCGCGTTTTCGCACCCGAGCCTATTACGACGAAGCGGCAGGCCGCGTTTAGGGACGCACG
>CAYHSN010000125.1:5716-8522 GCA_964359235.1 uncultured Vicinamibacterales bacterium
TTTTCGCACCCGAGCCTATTACGACGAAGCGGCAGGCCGCGTTTAGGGACGCACGGGACGGCACAATCGGCTGCCCGGATCCGTCTAACGACAGGACACGAAGAAAGGACCACGGAAGATCCACGGAAGGACCACGGAAGGACCACGGAAGTTCCACGGAAGGACCACGGAAGGACCACGGAAGGGCTGCGGAAGTTCCACGGAAGTTCCACGAAAGGACTGCGGAAGGGCTGCGGAAGTTCCACGGAAGGACCACGGAAGTTCCACGGAAGGACCACGGAAGGGCTGCGGAAGGCACGCGGAACCGACACGCACTGAATTCTTCCGTGGTCATTCCGTGGTCGTCCCGTGGTCATTCCGCGGTTATTGACAGGTGTCTATGCTGAACGATGTCCGCTACGCGGTCCGCGTCCTTCTGAAGAACCCGGCGTTCACCGCCGTTGCGCTGCTCGTGCTCGCGCTCGGCATCGGCGCCAACACGGCCATCTTCAGCGTCGTCAACACGCTCATCTTGAAGCCGTTGCCCTTCCGCGATCCGGCGTCGCTCGTGGTCGTGTGGGAGCGCAACATCCCGCGCGACCGCAAGACAAACGTCGTCGCGCCGGCGAACTACCTGCGGTGGCGCGACCAGCAGCAGGTCTTCGAGGACATGGCCGCGTTCACGCCCGCCCTCACGGCGAACCTGACGGGCGCGGGCGAGCCGGAAGAGATCAAGGTGCAGCTGGTCACGGCCGGGCTGATTCCACTGCTGGGCGTCCAGCCGCAGCACGGACGTTCCTTCACGCTGGCCGAAGACATCCGCGACGGCGATGTCGTGGTGCTGAGCCACCGGCTCTGGCTGCGGCGCTTCGGCGCCGATCCCGCCATCGTGGGCAAGGCGATCACGCTGAACGGACGAGCGCGTACGGTGGCCGGGGTGATGCCGTCCGGATTCAGTCTGTTCGATCGCGAGGTCGAGCTGTGGGCGCCGCTCGGCCTCACCGACGCGGATCGCGCGCCGCGCGGGCGCTACATGGTCGCGCTCGCGCGGCTGAAGCCGGGCGTGATGATCGATCAGGCGCAGGCCAACATGGACACGATCGCCGCGCGGCTGACACAGGAGCTGCCGGAGTTCGACACCGGGTGGGTGTCGAACGTTGTTTTGATGCAGGAGCAACTGGTTGGTCCGGTGCGGCCGGCGCTGCTGGTGCTCCTCGGCGCGGTCGGCTTCGTGTTGCTCATCGCGTGCGCGAACGTCGCGAATCTGTTGCTCGTGCGCGCTTCGGCGCGCCAGCGCGAGTTGGCCCTGCGCACGGTGCTCGGCGCCGGACGCGGGCGTCTCGTTCGTCAGCTCTTCGTCGAAAGCCTGGTGCTCGCCGGGCTCGGCGGCGCGGCCGGTCTCGCGCTCGCGCACGTTGGCCTGCGCGCGCTCATCGCCGCATCGACTGATGCGCTGTCGGTACCCCGCATCGACGAGATTGGCGTGGACGCGCGTGTGCTTGGCTTCGCGGTCCTTGTTTCGATTCTGACCGGCCTGATCTTCGGCGCAGCGCCGGCGCTCACGGCCTCGGCCGTGGATCTCGGCGAGGCGCTGAAGGAGGGAACTCGCGGCGCCGGCACGCGCGGCGGACGCCTGCGCAGTGGCCTGGTCGTCGCCGAGATCGCGCTCGCGCTCATGCTGCTCGTCGGCGCGGGCCTGCTCATCCGCAGTTTCTCACGTCTGTTGACCGTCGATCCTGGTTTCCGGCCGGAAGGCGTTCTCACGATGCAGCTCAACCTGCCGAACACGACGTACGACAGCCACGTCCGGATCGTCGGGTTCTACCGCGAGCTGGTCGAGCGCATCGAACGTCTGCCCGGTGTCGTCTCGGCCGGCGGCGTGAGCTTTCTGCCCCTCACCGGCGCCGGCGCGGCGACCAACTTCACCATCGTCGGCCAGCCCGAGCCCCAGGCCGGCCAGAATCCCGTGGCCGACGTCCGCGTCGTGACCGGCGACTATTTCGCCGCGATGGGCATTCCGCTGCTCAAGGGCCGCACGTTCACCGGGCGCGAAGCCGGCGACGCGGCGCGCGTGGTCGTGATCAACGAAACGATGGCGCGGCGCTACTGGCCGAACGAAGATCCGATCGGCAAGCGCGTCGTCATTTCCTGGAACGAGAACCTCGAGGACGAGATTGTCGGTGTCGTCGGCGACAGCCGCCACGCGGGACTCGACACCGAGCCGCGTCCGATGACGTACTGGCCGAACACGCGTTTCGCATACGGGCGCATGGCGCTTACGATCCGGACCGCCGTGGATCCGGGGAGCATCACCTCGGCCGTCGTCAACACCGTCCGCGAGCTGGATCCCGCCCAGCCCGTTTCCAACATCCGGACAATGGAGGATGTCGTCGCCAGTTCGGTGACGCTGCGGCGTCTGACGATGATGTTGCTGGGAGTGTTCGCGCTGGTGGCCCTGACGCTGGCGGCCGTGGGTATCTACGGCGTGCTCGCGTATACCGTCTCGCAGCGCACGCACGAGATCGGCGTGCGCCTGGCGCTCGGCGCACGCGCGTCCGACGTGCTGTGGCTCGTCGTCGGGCACGCGATGGCGCTCGCCGGCGCCGGCCTCGCCCTCGGCTTCGCCGGCGCGTACGCACTCACTCGCGTGATGCGGGCGCTGTTGTTCGATGTGACTCCGACGGATCCCGTGACGTTCGCCTCGGTCGCCGCCGTCCTCGGTGTGGTCGCGCTGACAGCCAGCGCCATCCCGGCCTTGCGTGCGGTCCGGACGGATCCGGTTGTGGCCTTGCGCTACGAGTAAGGACCACGGAAGGGCCACGGAAGG
>CAYHSN010000126.1:0-2184 GCA_964359235.1 uncultured Vicinamibacterales bacterium
CCCACCGAACCGTGATCACCGGCGCGACGGGAGCGGGCGTGCTCAGGTCGAAGGTCGGCCAGTCACGCAGCCCGGTCTTCACCTTTTCGACGCTCGTGAAGTCGAGCCCGGAGCGGAAGTAGGTGATGAGTCCGCCGTGCACCTGCACGAACACCAGGAAGGGGCTCAGGGCGAGCACCACGGTGCCGGTGTACGCGAGAACGTGACGGCGGAACGCAGGGACGCGTCGCGGCAGGTGCACGGCGGCGACGAGTGCCAGCGTCGCCGCTCCGACATACACACCGTGGTCGTGACGGAAGAGAAACGCCACGACCGTCCACGCCGCGATGACGAGGAGCCTCACGCGCGTCGGGGACACGGCGTAGCTCCAGAAGAGCCAGGCCGCGACAAGGTGCAGGACGATCTTCGGATAGCTGTACAGGCGCGCGGCCAGGAGCACCTGCATCGCCGCCGCGGCCAGTCCGAGCGCGCGCGATCCGGACGCGCGCGACGCGAGCAGGAAGCTCACGGCCGCGCCGAAGGCGAGCGCCGTGACGCACAGCAGGACTTCGGCCAGCACGGTTCTGCCCAGGACGAGCTCCGCGGCCGCCGACGTGTAGTACGTCAGCGGCATGCCCGGATCCACGAAATCGCGGATCGGCCACTCGCCGGCCATGACCTGTCGGGCCCACGCCAGGTGCATGTAGTGGTCGTTGTGCAGGCCGGTTGTCGACAGGAATCGGTACGCGAACGACGCCGCGAACACGATCACGGCGAGGAGCCACGTGACCCCTGCGCGTCTGGTCGCCGTCACGCCAGCTCCACGCGCTTCACCGCCAGCAGTTCCTCGTACAACTGCGCCACGTCGGCGACCAGGCGCTCGGCGCGGTAGCGGCCCGACGCCGCCAGGCGCGCCTCGCGTCCCATTCGTTCGCGCGCGGCCGGATCGGCGAGTAACCCGGCGATGGCCGCGGCGAGCGCGCCGGCGTCGCGCGGCGGCACGAGACACCCGGTGCTCCCGTCGGCCACGAGATCGGCGAGACCGCCGACGCGCGTGGCGACCACGGCCCGACCGGCCGCCATCGCCTCGATCGCCGACACGGGCGTGCCTTCGTTGTCGGAGGACACCACGAGCAGGTCGAGATCGGCGTAGATGCGCGCGAGATCCTGCCGCCAGCCCGTGAAGACGACGCGCGGCGCGAGGCCGAGCGCGCGCGCGTGATCCTCCATCTCGGGCCGGAGCTGTCCGTCGCCGACGATCACGAACCGCGCCGACGCTTCACCGGCCGCGACGCGCGCGGCGGCATCGAGAAACAGCCGGTGGTTCTTGATCGGGAAGATCCGGCCGACGATCCCGACCAGGCGATGGGAGGGATCGAGCCCGAGCTCGCGCCGGAACTCGCCCCGGTGCGTCTCGGCGGCGAGGAACGGATCGAGGTCGAGGCCGAGGGGAATCACGCGGATGCGCTCGCGGCGCGCCACGCCGAACCTGACCAGATCGTCGCGCACGCGGTCGCTCACCGCGACCAGGCAATCGCTCATCCAGCCCAGGACCTGTTCCATGCGCCCCAACGCCTGACTCTTGAGCGGGCTGTAATAGCCGTACAGCACGTGGCCGTGGTACGTGTGCAGGACCACGGGCACGCCGGCCAGGCGTGCGGCCAGACGGCCCAGGAATCCAGCCTTCGCCGTATGCGTGTGCACGATGTGGGGGCGGAACGATCGGACGATGCGCAGCAGCTTGCGAAGCGCCACGAAATCACGCGGCGCCAGCACCGCCTGCCCGAGCATTTCGGGCACGACGATCGGCTCAACGCCGCGCGCGCGCGCGTACTCGATCATCGTGCCCTCGCCGGGGTTCTCGGAGCCGGAGACGAGGCGGCAGTCGAAGCGGGAAGGATCGAGGCCGGCGTTGAGAAGGGAGACGTGGATGGCGGGCCCGCCCACGTTCAGGCGGGCGATGACGCGCAGAACCCGGATGCGCTCACCGGAGCGGCGAGCGGACGGCGCGGAACCGGCGCGCTCGTCGCTCATGAGGGCGGGACTGGTGCGACCGCAGGCAGGAGCGCGTCCTCGCTGCGGACGGGACATCGCGCGTCGATGAACATCCGGTGCCACAGCTCGAGCATCAGCAGACTCCACAGCCGCGCGTGGTGGTGCGCCCGGCCGCGCACGTGCGCATCGAGGTACGCACGGACCGCGGCT
>CAYHSN010000126.1:2284-8511 GCA_964359235.1 uncultured Vicinamibacterales bacterium
GCTCGTGGCGGAACCAGCGGTCGATCGGCACGCCGAAGCCCATCTTCCGGCGCTTCAGGATCGCGGGCGGCAGGACGCCGCGCATGACTTCTCTCAGCAGGTACTTCTGCGTGAGTCCCCGCAGCTTGAGATCGACGGGCAGCGCCGCCGCGAACTCGACGAGCTGGTGATCGAGCAGCGGCGACCGGACCTCGAGGGACACGGCCATGCTCGCGATGTCGACCTTCACCAGGAGGTCGTCCGGAAGGTACGTCTCGACATCGGTGTGCGTCAGCGCTTCCGCGACATCCGCGGCGTCCGAACTCCGATAGCGCGTCTCGAGCAGCGACAGGGACGCGGACGCGTCCAGCCTCGCCGAGTACGCGGGCTCGTACAGACGGGCCTTCTGCCCGTCGGAGAAGACACCGAGCCACTGCCCGTAACGCACGATTGGACCCAGCGGGAGCGCCTGGGCGAAGCGTCGCAGCCGCGTGGCGTTCGATCGACCCGAACCGCCGGGCAGCACGGCCGCCAGTCCTGACACCACTCGGCGCACGCCGGCCGGCAGCCAGTCGTAGCGGCCGGCGAGCCTGGCCGCAAGGTACCGCTCGTAGCCCAGAAACACCTCGTCGCCGCCGTCGCCGGCGAGCGCGACCGTCACCGACCCGCGCGCCAATTCGGCGAGGCAGAAGGTGGGGATCGCCGACGAGTCCGCGAACGGCTCGCCGTAGTGCCAGACCAGCTTCGGCAGCAGCGAGACGGCGTCGGGCCGCACGATGAGTTCGTGATGCTCGGTGTCGAACCGCCTGGCGACCTCGCGGGCGTAGTCGAGCTCGTTGTACTCCGGCTCGGCGAAGCCGATCGAGAACGTCCGCAGGCGGCCCGGCGCCAGCGTGGAGGCAATCGCCACGATGGTGCTCGAATCGAGACCGCCGCTGAGCAGGATGCCCACCGGCACGTCGGCGATCAGCCTGAGGTGGATCACCTCGCGCAGTCGCCCCAGCAACTCTTCGGCAAGGACTTCTTCCGGATCCGTGCGCTTGGGCGCATAGTGCAGCGCCCAGTAGCGCTCCAGGCGGATCTTCCCGTTCTCGAGCACCAGGGAGTGCGCCGGCGGCAGCTTGCGCAGGCCACGGAACGCCGACCACGGCGCGGGGACGTAGCCGAACGTGAGGTAGTGATGAATCGCCTCGGGGTCGGCCTCGCACGGCACGTCCGGATCCTGCAGGATCGCCTTCGGCTCGGACGCGAACCAGAACGCGCTCGAGTTCTGGTAGTAGCAGAACGGTTTCTTGCCCAGGCGGTCGCGCGCGGCGAACAGGCGCCGGCGGCGCGCGTCCCAGATCGCGAAGGCGAACATGCCGCGCAGGTGCCGCACGCACGCCTCGCCGTGCTGCTGGTACAGGCGAAGGATGACCTCGGTGTCGCTCGCCGACCTGAACCGATGGCCCTTCTGCTCGAGATCGGCGCGCAGCTCCTGGAAGTTGTAGACCTCGCCGTTGTACGTGATGACAAGCGATCCATCGTCGTTCGTCATCGGCTGGTGCGCCCGATCGCTGAGGTCGATCACCTTCAGGCGCCGGTTCACCAACCCGACTCCGTCCCCCGCCCACACGCCCGCATCGTCCGGGCCTCGATGCTGGAGGGAACGGATCATGCGATCGAGGAGCGCCCGATCGACGGGCGCCCCGGCGTCGAGTGAGAGCTTGCCGGCGATCCCGCACATGGTTCAGATGGTCACGTCGATGAGGGGCAGGGCGTGCTGCGCGATTGACGCGTAGAAGTCGCCGCCGCGCGAGGTGTCGTTGAAGCGGAAGACCGCCCCGGGCTCGCAGGCCTGCAGCGCCGGATGCACGTCCTGCCGGAGGAAATAGGCGTTGACGCCGCGCGGCTCGGTCACGACGAGCCGATACCCCTTGCGCGCGCCCAGCCGCGCGAGCGCGGTCAGCGAGGATCCGTAGTACCGCGGGTCGGGGAACGTGTGCCGGTCGAACTGCGGATCGTACGGGACGACCACGGCGCGGTCGGATCCGAACCACGCGTTGTACTCGACGATAACGACGCGCGGCGAACAGGCGGTCAGGGCTTCCCAGACCCAGTACTCGTTGCCGTCGATGTCGATGCTGAGGAGATCGATCTCGCCGGCCAGCCCGTGCTCCGACACCAGCTCGTTGACGCTCTCGCGCGTGATCCAGCGGGCCTCAGCGCGAACGCTGGGGCCGAAGCGCGTCTTCACCCGCTCGATCCTCGCGTCGCTGCCATCGACCATGAGTCCCGTCCAGCCGCACTCGCTGGCCAGGAAGCCCGAGTTGCCGCCGTTGACGCCGGACCCGAGCTCGACGAAGCGGCGGTCCGTGACGCCGATCAGCCTGAAGAGCGCCCAGGTGAGCCCGTCTTCGTCGTTCTGCGAGAGGATGCCGAAGCGCTGAACGAGCAATGCGTGCGGATAGGTCAGCTCGGCCGGATCGACGTACAGGCGCCGGATGACCGCGTGCATCCCTTGCTCGAGCAGCCGCGCGCGCATGGTCAGCCCCTTCTCGCCGAGCTGCTCGTTGATCCGCTGGAGCGCCTGCAGGGTCCGACCGAGCCGCTTGCTTTGCAGCCTGAACGCCTTGGTGAGCTGCTTCTGCTGGCGCGAGAGGTCATGGGTCGTCTGGCGCAGGGCCCTGACCTCGCGGCGCAGGTCGACCAGCTCCGCGCCGCCACTCGCGCCGATCGCGCGTCTGACCGCCCGCCGCACAACCCCGATCGCGCCGCGGATCGCGCCGCTGCGCTCCTGGCTTCGATCGACGCCTTCACTCATACGCCAGCTCCGGCGCTTGACTTCTCTGCCAGGCGCGCCTCGACGATTTCGCTCATGCGCGCGATCCGGCTGGTCCAACTGTTGCCTCGCGCCACCTCGACTCGCCGCGATCGCGCAGCCGCATCGTCCGCCTGGACCGCGGCCTGGAGCGCCGCGACGAACTCATCGGCGCTCGCGGCAATCGCGACGACCCCGGCATGCTCATCCGCGAACGCGCGCACTTCGTGCAGCGGGGTGGACACGACGGGCACGCCCATCGCGAGATACTCGTTCAGCTTCACGGGGTAGATGTTGTGCGTGAACGCCGTGAGTCGGTACGGGATGACCGCCACGTCGAAACCCTTGATGTAGTTCGGAATCCGATCGTGCGGCCGCGGGCCGAGCAGGTGGACATTCGCGCAGCGCTTGAGCGCCGACATGCCACCTCTGATCGGCCCGACGAACGCGAAGCTGAACGACGGCAGCCGCCGCGCGGCCTCGACGACGAGCTCCGTGTCGATCCGCTCGTTGACTCCGCCGATGTAGCCGACGATCGGCCGCGGCAGCGCCTGAAGCTCGGGCGAAAGCGGCGTGTCGCTCAGCCGGATCCGTTCGAAGTCTTCGAACGCCACGCCGGCGGGCATCAGGTACACGCGCGGATTGCGATGACGGGCACGCTCGGCGAGCTGGCTGGAGGTGGCGAAGACCAGGTCGGCGCGCTGGAGCAGCTCCGCCTCGCTTGCCTCAATCGGCATCGCCTGGGGCGAGCTCGAGGCGAAGTCGTCGGCGCAGTAGTAGATGATCAGAGAAGGATCGACCTCTGTCGCCAGACGCACGACGACCGGCGTCGGCAGAAAGACCCAGACGCTGGGGCGCTCCATCCCCAGGTCACGCAGGTGACGGCGGAGCGACCGGCCGAGCAGCGCGTGCTTGATCGGCAACGCCAGCCGCGAATACGGGAACGGAGGAATCATGGGTGACAGCAGCCGAAGGTTCGGTGGCAGGTCGTGGGGCGCCGGCGGCGATCGCCAGTGCCGCAGCCGGCGGGCCAACCTGGGCAGGTCGTTGAGCGCCGGCCGCCGCACACCGGTGTTCTCGACGAACAGCACGCGGTTGCCTGCCCGCGCCAGCCTGCTCATGACCTCCTGATGGATTTGCCAGGCCGCGTCCCAATCGATCGACGAGAAGCAGACGATGATTTGATCGTGCAGCACGTTCCGCTCAGCTTTCTCCTCCGTACCGGCCGTTCATGAGCCCGAGATAGACCTGTTCCGTCTGGCGCACCATCGCCTCGACGGTGAACCGTTCGCGCACGAGTTGCCGCCCGCGCTGGGCGCGCCGCCGCGTCTCATCCGGCTGGCCGAGCGCCCTGACGATCGCCTGCGCGAGCGCATCCGAATCGCCCGGCGGCGCCAACAGCCCCACCTCGTCGTCGCCGACCACTTCGGGAATGCCGCCGGTGCGTGTCGCGACGACAGGCGTGCCGAGCACCAGGGCTTCGAGGAGCACGACGCCGAGCCCTTCGGAAATCGACGGCATCACCATGAGATCGCTCGCGGCGATCACGCCCGGCCCGCAGGGGACGCGGCCGGTGAAGACCACGTGCGAGCGCACACCGAGCGCGCCGGCCAGCCGCTCCATCTCGCCGCGGCTGGGGCCGTCGCCGACGAGGACGAAGCGGGCCTGAGGAAACCGCTCGATGACGCGCGGCATGGCGCGGATGAGCGGCGCGTGTCCTTTGATCGGATGGAAGTTGGCGACCGTCGCGATGATCGGCGAGCCCTGCAGCCAGGACGGATCGAGGCGTCCGGCCTGCGCCGCGCGCTCCACCGACGCCGGATCGACACCGTTGTGAACGACGTCAATCTTCGCCGGGGACACCCGAACGCCCGCGCGGTCGCGCAGGTCGTTCGCCACGTACTCCGAGCACGTGATGACTCGATCGAACAGCCGGTAGGTCGCCCGGTACGCCCGCGACTTGGCGACGCGGCCGAGCTTCCTCAGACCGGTGACGCCGATGGGGAGATGGTAGGCGCCGGTGACCGTCGCCACCGTCGCCGTCACGCCGGCGAGTCGTGCCGCCAGCCCGCCGAGCGTGTCGGCGGTCCAGAGGTGCGTGTGCACGATGTCGGCGCGGGTCTCGCGCATGAGACGCGCGAGCCTGAGGACGGTGGAGGGTCTGGCGAGCCGAGTCAGATCCAGCGACGAGATGCGATCCGCGTGCCGGGCGTACTCGTCGTAGAGCTCGTCCCGGCCGTGGCAGGCCACCGACACCTCGAACCGATCGCGATCGAGGCCGCGGAGGAGCGCGGCGAACATTTCCTCCGCGCCGCCGACGGTGGACGAGGCGATGACCTGGAAGAGACGGACGCGGTTCACCAGGCGTCCTCTATTGGCTGAAGCACGGAAGGCCCCAGCGATCAGCGACGCCGGAGGGTCGCCGGGCGCGGTTCACGAACACTCCGTACTCACGCAGATCCGCGTCGGAATCTCCGAAGTCCAGCTCGGCCGCCAGCTCATAGTGGCGTTGGAGATACCGATCGACCGACGGATACGCGCTCCTGAACTCGTCGTAGGTGCTGGCCCTGACCAGGACAACGGCTGGAGGGTCCGCTTCGAGTCTGGTCAGCATCAGGCTCTGATACTTGTCTTGAGACCAGTGCTCACCGAAGAACACGACCATGCCGCCCGCGAATCCGCGGCCGCTGAAGTAGTACACCTCTGGCGCGAACCAGGTGGCCATTACGCGATCGTTCGGCTTCGTGCAACTCCGCAAGTACCGGACAATCCCGGCCACTCCGCCCGCTGGCAGCAGACCCAGAGGCGGCGGCGAGGCGCGCAGTTCATCCAGCGCCCGGAATGACTTGACGACGACTGCCGCCGGGTTCAGCAGCGCCCCGCTTCGCGCCAGGCGCGACGGCCATCCCAGCAGCGTGCCGGCACTCGCACTCGTCAGGGCCAGGATCACGAGGCCGGCCGTCAGGCTCACCAGTCGCCAGGCGCGGCTCTTGCTCGGCCCGCCCCACGCCCCGATCACCCAGGCGGCAAGCACCGCCGCCGGCATCGTCACAGCGCCCGCACGGGCCTGGATCGGATCTCGCAAGATGAACGCGTCGACGGCACCACAGAGCGCCGCGGCCGACAGCACCTTCGCGTGCACCCCGGTCCCGCCCGGGCCTGGGGCCCGGAGGTGGCTGTAGGAAAGCGTGGCCACCGACACGAGCGGCACGGCCACCAGCACGTAGTACCACCACGCGACGGCGTTCTGCTGAGAGAACACGCCCGGCAGCACCTGCACGCGTCTGAGCAGCGGCAGGCTGCGGCGCCACCGCTCCCAGTCAGGCTCGGGAAGCGCCGTCACACCGAAGGTGCCACGGTCGAGCCCCGCGGTGTCTTCGATTCGGGAATCCTCAGGGCGAGCCATGCGGTCACGGTCCCCCGCTGTGGGCGCAAGGGGAGCGAGGAT
>CAYHSN010000127.1:0-4127 GCA_964359235.1 uncultured Vicinamibacterales bacterium
GGCTTCTTGGAAGTTCTGCCTTCCGCCTTGTCCCGCGTCGAGAGCCGACCGAGCCCGTTCTGACTCGCTCCCTCAAAGCGTGATCGTCAAGCGAGAGTGGGGGTCCACTCAGGCGAGTTTCCTTTGTCGTCCCGCCGGTCGTTGGATCGAGCGGGCAGCGTTCTCCAGATGGGAACGCCAGGAGTCGAGAGCACATGGGTCGAAAGTTGTACGTCGGCAATCTCCCTTACGAGATCGGTGAAGCGGAGCTGCAGGAGCTCTTCGCCCGGTTCGGCGGCGTCGAATCGGTGCGGGTCATGCGCGACATGGCCACGGGCCGCGCCCGCGGCTTCGCGTTCGTGGAAATGAACACGGACGAAGATGCCCAGTCGGCGATCACGGGGATGAACGAGTATCAGCTCGGAGGCCGGACGCTCGCGGTCAACGAGGCGCGCCCGAAGGCTCAGTCCGCGGGCGGCTTCGGTGCTGGCGGCGGCGGCGGCCGTCGCCGCTCGGAACCGCGCTGGTAGGCAGGATCGCCAGCGTCGCACGTCGAAACGAGGCGACCCCGGCCGGCGTATGTCCGGTCGGGGGTTCGCTTCAGCGAGGGTCCCGATGAAAATCTACGCCAAAGGCGATCGCGTGTCGCAGGCCAACTACGGGTCTGGCACGGTGGCAGCGGCGAACGAATACCACACGACCATCGACTTCGACGAACACGGGCGCCGCACCTTCGCCACGCGCATCGTGGTGCTCGAATCGAGCTCGGTGCCCGCGCCGGCACGAGCCAAGCGAGCGCCGCGCGCCAAGCCGGCGGCCCGCCGCGTCGCGTCTCCCCAGGTCTAGTCATCCTCCCGCGGGGGCTGCGGCCCCGGCACGATGCCGGCGATGTCGGGATCTTCGGCGCCGGCACGGCGCGGCACGGATTCCTTCCGCGCCTTGGCCTCGGCCTTCCGCGCGATCTTTTCCTTCCGCCACTCGATCTTGGCCCGTTCCCTGTCGCGTTTCTGGTGCGTCGGTCGCGCTCGGTTTGCCACGGGATCCCTCCTCACTCACTCGAAAATCGCCCTGAGCCCAATCTCCAGCTTCCACGTGAAGCGCTTCGTGTCGCCCCAGGCGATTTCCGGGCGAACGTAGGTGCTGACGCCGCCGAACATCAGGCGCCCGTACTGGAACGCCATCGCACCCGTGACGGCGCTGCCGTCTTCGTCGTCACTCAGGATGCGTGAATCGAGGATAACCCACTCCCGGCCGTTCAGGCGATAGGGGCAGGAGAGGCGGGTTGATGAATCCCACCGCGCCTCTACCGCCCTGTGGCGCCGAACGTGAACACCGTCGTCGTGGTGTACACCTCGCCCGGTCGCAGGATCGTCGACGGAAACGCCGGCTGGTTCGGCGAGTCGGGGTAGTGCTGCGTCTCGAGGCACAAGCCGTCACGATGCTTGTAGACGTGGCCTGACTTGCCCGTGATCGTTCCGTCGAGAAAATTCCCCGCGTAGAACTGAATCCCCGGCTCGGTCGTCGAGATGTCGAGCGTGCGGCCGGTCGTCGGCTCGACGACGCGCGCGGCGTGCGTGAGACCGGCCCCCTTCCGCGCCAGGACGAAGTTGTGGTCGTAGCCGCGGCCGCGCTCGAGCTGTTCGTGCTGCTGATTGATGCGCGCGCCGATCGCCGTCGGCGTGCGGAAGTCGAACGGTGTCGCGTCGACCGGCGCGATCTCCCCCGTCGGAATCAGGGTCGCGTCCACGGGTGTGTAGCGGTCCGCGTCGATCTGCAGCTCGTGTCCCAGGATGTCGCGCGTGCCTTCGCCCGCCAGGTTGAAGTAGGTGTGCTGCGTCAGGTTGACCGGCGTCGCCCTGTCGGTCGTGGCGTGGTAGTCCACGATGAGCTCATCGCGATCGGTGAGCGTGTAGGTGACGCGTACCGAGAGCGCGCCCGGGTACCCCTCATCGCCGTCCGGACTCGTGTGCCGGAAGATCACGCCCACGCCGCGCTCGTTCTTGAACGGCTCGGCCTGCCAGACCATCTTGTCGAACCCCTTCACGCCGCCGTGCAGGTGGTTCTGATCGTTGTTGGTCGCGAGCGTGTAGGTCCTGCCGTCCAGCGTGAATCGCCCTTTCGCGATCCGGTTCGCATAGCGCCCGGTGATGCAGCCGAAGTAGGGGTTGTTCTTGACGTACCCGTCGAGCGTGTCGTACCCAAGCGCGATGTCGCCGAGTGCGCCGGCGCGGTCAGGCGTCTTCAGCGACACGATGATGCCGCCGTAGGTGATCGCCCGCACCTCGAGGCCGTGTGCGTTGGCGAGCGTGAAGACATCCACCCCCGTGCCGTCCGGCATCGTCCCGAAGATCCCCCGACTCACGCTGGCTCCTTTCGTCTGAGCGTCGAGCTGGCTCGCCTGCGACGCCACCCAGGCAACCGCCGCCACCGCAGCGATGCTCGCGACCGTGCGCTTCATGCGCGACCCTCCGTTGTGGCGCCCGCCGGGGCGCCTCACGAGCATACCCCACCTACGGGGGTCGGGATTGCGGCGGGTGCGGAGTCGTCGTACGATGCCGCCATGGAGATCTCCCGCGAGCTCTACTCCGCCGCCGTCATCGCCGTCCGCGATTGCATGGGACTTCAGCCCACCGAGCGCGTGCTCGTCGTCACCGACGAGCCGCTGCGGACGATCGGCGACGCGCTGCGGCAGGCGGCGCAGGACATCGGCAGCGAGGTGATGCTCGTCGAGATCCTGCCGCGCAAGACGCACGGCGAGGAGCCGCCGTGGGAGGTCGCCGCGCTCATGGGCATGGTCGACGTGGTGTTGTGCCCGACGTCGAAATCCCTGACCCACACCGACGCGCGGCGGGCGGCGAGTACGAAGGGCGTCCGCATCGCGACGCTCCCGGGCGTCACCGAGGCGATCATGGCGCGCTGCATGGGCGCCGACTACAACCGGATTGCGGTGCGCACGCACCGGATCTGCCGGCTGATGGAACAGGCGGCGACGATTCGCGTCACCGCGCCGGCGGGCACCGACATCACGCTCCCCATCACGGGCCGCGCCGCGCACGCCAGCTCGGGGATCTTCCGCGAGAAGGGCCAGTGGGGCAACCTGCCGACCGGCGAGGCGTACCTCGCGCCGCTCGAAGGCCTGTCGCACGGCATCGTCGTCGTCGACGGCTCGATGGCGAGCGTCGGGATGGTCACGACGCCGATCCGCATCACGGTGGACGGTGGATACGCCACGACGATCGCGGGTGGCGACGAGGCCGCTCGCCTACGCGCGCTGCTGGAGCCGCACGGCAAGGATGCCTTCACCGTGGCCGAGTTCGGCATCGGCACCAACGATCGCGCGATCCTCACCGGCAACATCCTCGAGGATGAGAAGGTGATGGGCACGATCCACATCGCCTTCGGCGACAACAAGTCGATGGGCGGCACGGTGCGCGTGGCGAGCCACCTCGACGGCCTCGTCACGCAGCCGTCGGTGTGGTTCGACGATCGGCCGATCATGAAAGACGGCACGCTGCTCGTCGAGTGAAGGAGACCATGCGCAACGGACCTGTCGTGATTGGCGTGGCGGGCGGCACCGCCTCAGGCAAGACCACGGTCGTGCAGCGCATCGTCGGCAGCCTCGGCGACGGCGACGTGACCGTGCTCGAACACGACCGCTACTACCGGGATCGCAACGACCTGCGCTTCGAGGAACGTGCCTCGCTCAACTACGACCATCCCGACGCCCTCGAAACCGACCTCATGGTGCGGCACGTCAAGGACTTGCGCGGGGGGCGGCCCATCGAGGCGCCCGTCTACGACTTCACGCTGCACGCGCGCAAGCCGATCACCGAAACCGTCCATCCGCGCAGGACCATCATCGTCGAAGGCATCCTCATCTTCGCCGACGCGGCGCTGCGCGAATTGATGGACATCAAGGTGTTCGTCGACACCGACCCCGACACGCGGTTCATTCGCCGGCTGCAGCGCGACGTCGCCGAGCGCGGCCGGACGATGGACTCGGTAATCGATCAGTACCTGAACACCGTCAAGCCGATGCACTTCGAGTTCGTGGAGCCGACCAAGCGCTACGCGGACATCATTCTGCCGCAGGGCGGACACAACGCGGTGGCGGTGGACATGCTGCTCGGCTTGATCAGAGGCCTGGC
>CAYHSN010000127.1:4227-8494 GCA_964359235.1 uncultured Vicinamibacterales bacterium
GCCCTCGAACATGCCGCGGTAGCCCAGCGCCGCCACCAGCAGGCCCGCCGCGATCGGACCGGCGGCATCGCCGATGTCGTAGATGGTGCCGAAGATGCCGTGCGCGGCGCCGTACCGCGACCGCTTCGAGAGATCGGTCACGTAGGCGCTCGTCGCTGATGTTGTGACGGCGAGCCCTGCGCCGTAGGCGGCGATCGCCAGGGCGAGCGCGACGAGTCCGCCGGCTTGCGCCACGCCCCACACGGCGAGCCCGCACACCGACAGCCCGCCGGCGATCAGTCGCCGTCGTCCGAACCGATCGGACAACGCACCGAACAGCGGGCGCATCGACAACGTGACGACGGTTTGCAGCGCGACGAGCGCGCCAATCTCAGGCGTGCCGAGGCCCACGACCTCCTTCGCGTGGAGCGGCAGAAAACCGCCGAGGGCGCCGTTGAGCAGGAACTGGCCGGCTTGCGCGAGGCTGATCGTCAGGATCCGGGCGTCGGCCGCCACTTCCCGCACGCCCTGTCGCACGCGCGGCCAGAGCGCGTCAACGGCATGAGGCGATCGGTCGGGCGGCCATCCCGCGACGAGCCCGAGCGCGCAAAGCCCCAGCAGTCCGCTGATCGCGAACGCGGATCGATACCCGCCCGTCGCGAGCAGGTACCCGACCAGCAGCGGACCGATGGATTGGCCCGCGCCCTGGAGCGTCGAGTAGATGCCCAGCCACACGCCGCGTCGATCCGCCGGCGCCAGATCGGAGATGGCCGCCGAGGCGACCGGTCCGAAGACAGCCGTGGCCGTCCCGTGCGCGAAGCGCAGGACGACGAGCGCCGCCAACGTCGCCGCTCCGAAGTAGCCGAACGGCAGCAGCGCGAACACGACGCTCGCGCCGAGCAGCAGCCGCCGGCGTCCGAGCGCGTCGGACAGCGCGCCGGCCGGCAGCTTCACGACGACACCGGTGAGCGTGGAGGCGCCGACGATGAACCCGACGAGCGCCGGGCTGGCGCCAAGATCGCGCGCCAGCAGCGGCAGCAGGGGCGACCGGCACATCTGATAGCTGCAGTACGCGCACGCGCCGGCGGCGCACAGCCTCGCGAACGATCGGACCGATCGATCTGCCGCCACACGAAGTCGGGATGCCACACAGTGTATAGTCAATCCAAACTCGGGAGGATTCCGTGCGCGTCATTCGCCCGATCGTTGCGATCGTCGCGATCCTGATCGCAGAAGCGCTGCCACCCGCCGCCGTCGCGCAGGAGATGCCGTCCGACTACGCCGCGGCCCTGACCGCGCTCGGCCGCCAGGGCGACTTCAAAGACGGCGTCCTGCGTGTGGGACTGCCGCGCCGGGATCTCACGGTCGCCATCGATGGCATTCGCCTGCCCACGCCGTTTGGCTTCAGCGGCTGGATCGCCATGACGCCCGGCGACCACGGCACGCACGTGATGATGGGCGACCTCGTGCTCACCGAGGACGAGGTGAACCCGGTCATGTCGGCGCTGCTCGACCGCGGGCTCGAGGTCACGGCGCTGCACAACCACTTCTTCTGGGAAAGCCCGCGCATGTTCTACATGCACGTGCACGGGCACGGCGAGGCCGGCGACCTGGCGCGGCGCGTAAAGCCGGCGCTCGATCTGATGGGCACGGTCTCGTCGCGGGCCGCCGCTGCCGCGACGGGCGCTCCCCTGCCCGCCGGAACGCTCGATCACGTGCGGCTCGCCGAGATCGTGGGCCAGGAAGGTGAGACCACCGGTGACGTCTACAAGATCACCGTCGGCCGGCCGGACATCGACCTGCGCCAGATGGGCGCTCGCATCAACTCGCGCATGGGCCTCAACACGTGGGCGGCCTTCACGGGCGGCGATCAGATGGCCGTGGTCGCGGGCGACGTGGCGATGCTCGAGCAGGAAGTCACGCCGGTGCTCACGGCGATGCGCCGTTATGGCCTGGACATCGTGGCCATCCATCACCACATGACCGGGTCGCGTCCGGTGGTCATCTTCCTGCACTATTATGGAAAGGGTCCCGCCGGCGAGCTCGCGCGCGGTGTCCGGGCGGCGCTGGATGAGCTGGGGAAACACGGTCCGCCGGCCCCCCGGGTGAGGGAGACCGCGCGCCCATGCTCTCGATTTCTGCCCGCCGTGTACTTCTTGCGTTCGCTCTGACACTCGTCGCCGCCCCCGTACTCGCACAGCCACAACCGCAGAGCGGCACACCCGAGCTGCGCGCGGGCGCGCTCCCGGCCGACATCCGCATCGACGGCCGGCTCGACGAGTCCGCCTGGAGGCAGGCCGACGTCATCCAGAACCTGACGATGACGGAGCCGCGCGAGGGCGCGGCGCCGTCGATGCCGACGCGCGTGCGCGTGCTCGCCGACCGCAAATCGATCGTCATCGGCATCGAATGCCTCGACCCCGACCCGGCGGGCATCGTCAGCTTCAGCAAGAAGCGCGATCCGGATCTCGACAACGAGGACCATGTCGGCTTCGTCATCGACCCGTTCCTGGACGGTCGCTCGGGCTACGTCTTCGCCGTGAACCCGTCCGGCGCCAGGTTCGACGGCCTCGTGGCACCCGGCGGCGAGCGCGTGAACGCGAACTGGGACGCGATCTGGGAAGCCGCGACGGCCCGAACCGACGAGGGCTGGTCGGTCGAGTTCCGGATCCCGGTGATGTCGCTGGCTTTCAAGCAGGGCCTGACGGCGTGGCACTTCAACGTGCAGCGGCACGTCCGCCGGCTGCAGGAAACCGATCGCTGGGCCGGCGCGCGCCGCGACTGGGAGATCACGCAGACCAGCCGCGCGGGCCTGCTGACCAACCTGCCGGAGTTCGATCTCGGCGTGGGCCTCGCCGTCCGACCCTCGCTCGTGGGCGGTGGCGGCGTGCCCGAGCTGGACGCGAGCGTTGAAGGCGACCTCGAGCCGAGCCTCGACGTGACGCAGCGCCTGGGTTCGAACCTCCTCTCGTCGCTCACGCTGAACACCGACTTCGCGGAAACCGAGGTCGACACGCGCCGCACGAACCTCACGCGCTTCCCGCTCTTCTTCCCCGAGAAGCGCACGTTCTTCCTCGAAGGCGCCGACCTCTTCGAGTTCGGTCTCGGCCTCGGCAATGACGTCATGCCGTTCTTCAGCCGCCGCGTCGGACTGGTGTCGGGCCGCGAAGTCCCGATCATCGCGGGCGGCAAACTGAACGGCCGCATCGGCGACGGCAACGTCGGCGCGCTCGTGGCGCGAACACACGACGTCGAGGGACTCGTGCCCGACACCACGCAGGCCGTGTTCCGGGTGAAAGAGAACATCTGGTCCGAGTCGTGGATCGGCGCCATCGCGACGTTCGGCGATCCGCGCGGCCGCGACGGCGCGTGGACGGCCGGCGTCGAGTTCACGTACGCGACGTCGAAGTTCCGCGGCGACAAGAACTTCCTCGTCGGCGTGTGGGGCCTGGCGACGGACCGCGAGGATCTCGGGTCCGACAAACAGGCCTGGGGCGCCAAGCTCGACTATCCAAACGACCGCTGGGACACGGCGTTCATCTACAAGCGGATCGGCAAGGACTTCGATCCGTCGCTGGGATTCGTGCCCCGGCGCGCCATTCACAGCTACAGCGGCGGCGTGAACTTCGCGCCACGACCCAACACCTGGATCCGGCAGATGCGCTACGAGTTCCGTCCGAGGCTCGTGACGGATCTGCAGGGCCGCTGGGAGAGCTACGGCGTGTCCCTCACGCCGCTCAACTGGCGGCTCGAGAGCGGCGACGACGTCGAGGTGGGCATCACGCCGGCGGGCGAGCGGCTCGTCGAGCCGTTCGAGGTCTCCGACGGGATCGTGATCGCGCCCGGGACGTACGACTGGTGGCGATGCGAGTTCCAGGCGTCCACCGCGTCGAAGCGGCAGCTCAGCGCGGAGGCGTCATGGTCGACCGGCGGGTTCTACGACGGCGACCTCGACCAGATCGAACTCGGCGCGCGGTGGAGCCCGTCGGCGTTCTTCACGCTCGAGCTGTCGGCTCACGAACCTCGTCGACCGCTGGCAGCTCGACTCGAACCAGCTGCTCGCGAAGCTGCAGTACGCCTGGCGGTACTGACACAAGACTGACGACTGACGACTGACGATTGACGACTGACGACTGACGACCGACGACTGACGAAGACTGGGAGCGTGTGAAGGAATCGCTCTCGTAGCGCAGCCCTTCAGGGCTGCCCGCAACGCGCCGCTCTACCTGGCGCTGCAGCGGCGGCTCGAGGAGGCCGGACGCGTCGACGGCCTCGCGCACGCCGAGAG
>CAYHSN010000128.1:0-8491 GCA_964359235.1 uncultured Vicinamibacterales bacterium
ATCCGCGACACGGCGTCGTACGCGCGGGCGATCGCCGCCGGAAACTCACCTCCGCGGCCGACCACCGTCAGCACACGGCCGCCGCTCGTGACGAGCCGTCCGTCCTGCTGCTTCGTGCCCGCATGAAAGACCATCACATCCGCGAGCCGTCCAACCTCGTCCAGACCCGTGATTGGCTTGCCGGTCTCGTAGTCGCCGGGATAGCCGCCCGAGGCCAGCACGACGCCGACGTGCGGCTCTGCGCGACACGTGCAGCTCCGGCCGGACAGGTCGCCGCGCGCCGCGGCCGCGAGGAGCGGCGCCAGATCGTCCTCGATCATCGGGATGACGACCTGCGCTTCGGGATCGCCGAAGCGCACGTTGAACTCGATCACCTGCGGGCCGTTCGCGGTGAGCATGAGCCCCACGTAGAGGAACCCGCGAAACTCGTGCCCTTCGCCCTTCAATCCGCGGAGCACGGGCTCGACGATGCGGGCCAGGATGTCACGCTGCAGAGCCGGTGTCACGAGCGGACTCGGCGCGAACGCGCCCATGCCGCCCGTGTTCGGTCCTCGGTCGTCGTCGAACGCGCGCTTGTGATCCTGCGCCGAGGGCAGCGGCAACGCCCGCTCGCCGTCGCAGATCGCGAAAAACGACGCTTCGGGGCCCTGCAGACACTCCTCGATGACGAGGCGCGCGCCCGCGTCGCCGAATCGCCGATCGACCATCGCCGCGCGGACGGCGGCTTCGGCGCGCGCGCGATCCGCCGCCACGACGACGCCTTTGCCAGCCGCGAGGCCGTCGGCCTTGATGACCACGGGGACGCCGAACTCGCCGCGAGCGAGGAGTGCGAGCGCCGCGTCAGGCGTCTCGCACACCGCGAAGCGCGCCGTCGGCACGCCGTGGCGCGCCATGAACTGCTTCGCGAAGACCTTGCTGCATTCGAGTTGAGCGGCCGCGCGCGTCGGGCCGAACAACAGCAGCCCCCGCGCCGCGAACAGGTCGGCGACTCCCCGATCGAGCGGCGCTTCCGGTCCGACGACGGTCAAATCGATGCGCTCACGGATGGCGAGGTCCGCCAGCGCGACCGGATCGGTGGCGTCGACCTTCAGGCAGCGCGCCACGCCGGCGATTCCGCCATTGCCGGGCGCGCAGACGACCTCGCCTACCGCCCGCTCGCCGGCCAGCTTCCAGGTCAGCGCATGCTCGCGGGCGCCACCGCCGACGACCAGGGTGCGCATGACGCTCAGGTATCTGCTTAGATATGAGTCACTTGGGAGGGAACAACAAGTCGTTGACGCCCGATCAGCTTTGCGCCTAGAATCCGCGCTTGCTTGTGTTAGCCTAGCATATTCTGTCGCGGACAAACGGCCCGGGTGGGCGTCATGTTCGGGCTGGCGAGGGGGTGGATTAGCTTTGGCCGAAGTCAAGGTGCAGGATGGCGAGTCGATCGAGAGCGCGCTCAGACGCTTCAAGCGCAAGGTGCAGCAGGAAGACATCATCAAGGACATCAAGAAGCACTCGTTCTATCTCAAACCGGGTGACAAGCGCCGCGCGAAGCAGGCGCTCGCGCGCAAACGGACGCGCAAGAAGCAACGCCGCGAGACCGAGTAGCAGTCGAGGGCGACCATGGAGTTCCAGGACAGAGCTCTTCGGTGCGTCGAGTGCGGGTCGGAGTTCGTGTGGACCGCGGGCGAGCAGATGTTCTACGCGGACAAGAACTTCAAGAACGAGCCCAAGCGGTGTCGCGCGTGCAAGGCCAAGCGGGCCCAACAGGGCCCGCCGGCCGCGCGCGAGCGCGTCGAGACCCGCACCAAGTGCTCGAACTGCGGCAAGGAGACAACTGTGCCGTTCCGGCCGACGCAGGGCCGCCCGGTGTTCTGTCGTGAGTGTTTCCTGCAGCGGAAGTTCACGGCCGGCGCCGGGGGAAGCGCCTGAGCCCAGCGGCGCCGGCAGGCAAGACCGGCGCGCGATTGGCCCCTCGGCGGCGCGCGTGAAATGCCCGCAGCTCGTTGACAGTGCTGGATTTTTCGCAGTACACTTCGGCGTCATTTCTTGCGCAAGCGCGCAACTGACAACTGGCGACTGACAACAACTGACGACTGGGGACCAGTCACCGCGCGCGAGCGGCGTGGGGCAACAGGGGCCCCACGAGCGAGCGCGCTTGGCGGGGTGCAGGCGCCTTCGCCAAGGCTCCGGCGACCCTGGACGAAGCTCGAAGAGCGGAGTCCGGGGGTCCCCGCCACTGATCGAAGGAAGGCGGCGTATGGATATCGAGGAAAGAATCGTCAACAACGTGACGATTCTCGACCTGAAGGGCAAGCTCATTCTCGGCGAGGGTGATGAGCTCCTGCGGGACAAGATCAACTCGGTCCTGCACCAGGGCCGAAAGCACATCCTGCTGAATCTCGAGGGCGTGCCGTACATCGACAGCGCGGGTCTGGGGGAGGTCGTGCGCACGTACACGACGGTCAGCCGTCAGGGCGGCAAGCTGAAGCTGCTCAACCTGACCAAGCGCATCCAGGATCTGCTGTCGATTACCAAGCTGCTGACCGTCTTCGAGACGTACGAGTCCGAGCCCGAGGCCCTCAAGAGCTTCTCCGGCTAGGCGGCCATCCGGTCCCGTACCCGCCGCGCTACATGGCGCGCAGGTCTCGCCCAGAATTCGCGGAGCCGACTCCCTCGCCGTCCTCGGGGGCGTCGGCTCGTCTGTTCGTGATCACCCTGCTCGTCTCCCTCCGCCCGCGTCAATGGACGAAGAACCTGATCGTCTTCGCCGGGCTGATCTTCGGCCAGCGGCTGGGCGAGGTTCGCGCGATCGCGGAAGCCGCCGCGGCCTTCGCGATTTTCTGCGCGCTGTCCGGCGTCATGTACCTGGTCAACGACGTCGTCGATCGCGAGGCGGACCGCCAGCACCCGGTCAAGGCGAAGCGGCCGATCGCGGCGGGCGATCTGTCGATCGGCGCGGCGCTCGGCGCAGCCTGCGTGCTCGCGGCGGCCGCGCTCGGCGCGGCGTACTGGCTCGACGGGCGGTTCGGTCACGTGGCGGTCTCGTATGTCGTGCTGCTGGCGTGCTATTCGGGACCGTTGAAGCGGATCGTCATCATCGACGTGTTGACGATCGCGCTGGGATTCGTGCTGCGCGCCGCGGCCGGCGCCGTGGTGATTCACGTGCCGATCAGCCACTGGCTGCTGGTCCTGACCATCCAACTCGCGCTGTTTCTGGCGCTCAGCAAGCGGCGCCACGAGCTGCGCATGCTCGCCGGGCAGGCCACGCATCATCGCGAAAGCCTCGGCGAGTACAGTCCGGAGTTCCTCGACCAGATGATCTCCATCGTCGCGGCTTCGACGCTGATCGCGTACGCGATCTACACGATCAGCCCGGAGACGGTACAGAAGTTCGGGACGAACCTGTTGGGCCTGACGCTGCCGTTTCCGCTGTACGGGATCTTCCGGTATCTGTATCTCGTGCACCGGAAAGCCGATGGCGGAAGTCCTGCGGAATCGCTGCTGACCGACCGGCCGCTGCTCGCCTGCGTGGCGCTCTGGGGCCTGGCCGTCATCGCGATCATCTACGGCCAAGCCTGAGGCGGACATCATGACGCGCGCGAAAGTCGCCATCCTGCGAACGCGGCCCGAGACGGTGCTCGGTGACTATCACGAGCTGATGAACCTGGCCGGGTACCGGGATGTCATCGCCCCTGAGGCCGACACGGCGCTCAAGGTCAACATCTCCTGGCACTTCTTCTTTCCCGCGAGCTCGACGACGCCGTGGCAGCTCGAGGGAGTCATCCGCGCGATGCTGCGCGACGGGTACGACCGGTCGCTCATCCACGCCTGTCACAACCGCACCGTCGTGATCGACGCACGTTTGGGTGAGCGCGAGAACAAGCACGTGCACGTCGTCGACGCCCACGGTCTGCGGAACCTCCACATCTACGAAGAAGGCGAAGTGTGGATGGACGTCCGCGACGCCGTCGGCGATCTGACGAAGAAGTTCCTCGTGCTCAACGACGTATACCGCGACGGATTCCTGATCCCGCGCCGCTTCGTCGGCGAGAACATCATCCATCTGCCGACCGTGAAAACGCACGTCTTCACGACGACGACGGGCGCGATGAAGAACGCGTTCGGCGGGTTGCTGAACGAGCGCCGGCACTGGACGCACCCGGTCATCCACGAGACGCTCGTCGATCTGCTGATGATCCAGAAGCGGATCCACCGGGGCGTGTTCGCCGTGATGGACGGGACGTTCGCCGGCGACGGCCCGGGACCACGGTGCATGGTCCCGCACGTGAAGAACGTGATCCTCGCGAGCGCCGACCAGGTGGCGATCGACGCGGTCGCGGCGAAGCTGATGGGGTTCGATCCGCTGTCGATCCGGTACCTGCGGCTCGCGCACGACGCCGGTCTCGGCTGCGCGGACCCGCGCGAGATCGAGATCGTCGGCGACCGCGACGCGGCCGCGGAGAACTGGCGGTTCGTCGGACCGTTCGAGCACATGACGTTCGCCTCTCGCATGCAACACCTGATCTACTGGGGGCCGCTCAAGAAGCCCATGGAGTGGTCGTTGAGGACCGTGCTGGCGCCCTGGGCCTACGTGGCCAGCGTCGTGTACCATGACAGTTACTGGTATCCCCTGAAGGCGAAGCGCATGATGCGCGCCGCGCTCGAGAGTCCGTGGGGACGGCTGTTCTGCGACTGGGAGCACGTCTCGGCGGACGCGAATGGGTATCCCCAGGTCGGCGCGGAGCCGGCCGAGGCGCCGCGGACGGGCCTGCGCGCGCTGGCGCGCTCGGTTGGCATTCTGGGCACCTGCCTCAGGGAGGCGCCCGAGTTCGCGTTGCGCCGCCGCCGCCGCGCCGCCGCATCGCGGTCGTAAGTCACGATCGCCGAGCGACCTATGACAGAGTTCAACATCCGTGCGGAGTCGGTGGACGTCGACGAGATCATGCGCCAGATCCGGGCGCGGATTCGCGAAAAGCGCGGCATCGACTACACCGAGGCAGAGATCCGGCAGCTCGCGAACGTGAAGCTCGAGCGGTTTCTCGAGCCGGCGAGCGTGCGATCCGATCTGATGGAGCAGTTCCGCCGCCAGCCGACGGCGGCGCAGACGTCGCCGTCACCGCCGTCGCTCGCGCCGACGCCACCGCCGTCTGCCCCGTCACCGCCCCCGGCTCCGCCGGCGCTTCCGCCGCCGCTCAACTACTCGTTCGATGAGGACACGCTCTTCGGGTCCAGCCGGACGGTCGTGCGCTGGATCCGCCGGCTGCTCCGGCCGGTGCTCAAGCTGTTCTTGAATCCGGGCGCGGTCGCCCACGTGCTGCATCTGCAGACCGAGATCAACACGCGGTTCATCAACCAGGTCCAGGAACTGCACGATCTCCACGCGCAGAGCCGGCGCGAGTTCTACGAGCAGACGCGGGTGCTGTCCGAACAGCTCCGTGAGCTCTACGAGCAGATGCGGGTGGTGTCCGAGCACCTCCACGCGCAGACCGTGAAACTCCACGACCAGATCCAGAGGCGCCTGGAGCTGGAACGTCTGTATTTCGAAATCCTGCACAACCTCGTGGTCGAGATGACCAAGCTCGGCATCGAGGCGAAGAACCTGAGGACCCTGGTCGATTCGCTCGCCAGCCGGCTCGAGTTCGACGAACGCCGGGCGCGTGCGCTCGAAGGAGTGGTCGAGTACCGGCCGGGCGCGGTCGCGTCGGCGGCGCCCGCCGGCGGACCGCCGGCGGCGGCGGAGGAATCCGGAGGCGAGGCAAGACGGCGGCGCCGGCGACGGCGGCGGCGACGCGCGTGGGCGTCGGGTGCGCCAGCCGGGACGGCGCCGTCCCGGACCGCGCCTGGCGCGGGCTCGGGGTCCGTCTCCGAGGAACGGACGACCCCGGACGCGGCCGCGTCGCATGACGAGGACCAGACCCCCGAGGGGAGCGATGACGCGTCATGAAGCTCGGCGTCGTGGTCCAGCGTTACGGCGTTGACATCAACGGCGGCGCGGAACTGCACGCGCGGTACATCGCCGAGCACCTGGCGCGGCACCATGACGTCGAAGTCCTGACTACGTGCGCGCGCGACTACATCACCTGGCGGAACGCGCTGGAGCCGGGTCTGGAGTTGATCAACGGCGTGCCGGTCCGGCGGTTCCCGATCCGCCGTCCGCGCGATCCGGAGGAGTTCGGGCGCTGGTCGGAACGGGTGTTCGATCACCCGCACTCGCTGGCGGACGAGCTCGCCTGGCTCGCGGCCGAGGGCCCCACGAGCCCGGCGCTCCTGCGGCACGTCAGCCGCCACCGGGCGACGTACGACTACTTTCTGTTCTTCAGCGCCCGCTACTACCACGCCTATCACGGTGCGCGCGCGGTCAGCGACAAGGCAGTGCTGGTCCCTACGGCGGAACGGGATCCGGCGGTGGGTCTGACGATGTTCGGCCCCGTGTTCCGCGGGGTCCGGGCGATTATGTACAACTCGCTCGAAGAGCGGGCCATGATCCAGGCTGTTTCGCGGAACCTGGACGTGCCGTCGGTGGTGGTCGGCATCGGATCCGAGGTGCCGGAGCGTCCCGATCCCGAGCGGTTCCGCCGCAAGTTCGGCGTGAGCGAGCCGTTCGCAGTCTACGTCGGCCGCATCGACGAGAACAAGGGCTGCCAGGAGCTGTTCGACCATTTCGCGGCGTACGCGGCGGCGTTTCCGCGCGGCGTGTCGCTCGTGCTCATCGGCAACGCCGTCATTCCGGTTCCCTCGCATCCGCGCATTCGCCACCTCGGCTTCGTTTCGGACGATGACAAGTTCGACGCGATCGCGGCCGCCGATCTGCTGGTGATGCCGTCGTTCTACGAGAGCCTGTCGATGGTCGTCCTCGAGGCCTGGGCGCTCGGCCGCCCGGTGCTCGTCAACGGCCGGTGTGACGTGCTCCGCGGGCAGTGCGTCCGAAGCGGTGCGGGCCTGTACTACGAGAACGTGGACGAGTTCGTCGAGACGCTGTACAACCTGGAGGCCAGCGGCCCGCTCAACCGCATGCTCGGCCGCGGAGGGCGCGCCTACTACACGAAGCACTACGCGTGGCCGGTTATCGAGCGGAAGTATCTGGACATGCTCGAGCGCCTGCAACGCGAGAACGAAACCGCGGCGGCTTGTCCCGCGATGGAGCCGCAGCCTGGGTGGTGGGCGCGGCGCCGCCCGACGCTTCCACCCGCACGCCAGGTCGTCAACAGTCTGCCGGCCGGTCCGGTCCTGAAGGACGCGCCGGAGACGGCCGGTGCGACCGCAACGGCTGGTGCTCTCCAGGGCCGCGCGGACCACCGTAGGGGTCGCCGCTCCCGTCGCCGGTCGCAATGATGTCGCCCGCCCCATCCCCTTCGGCGCGCCCGCGCGTTCATCAGGTGCTCGCCACTCTCGGGTACGGCGACGCCATCGGCAACGAAGTGCTCGGCATCCAGCGCGCGCTGCGGGACGCGGGCTTCACATCCGAGGTGTTCGTCGAGACCGCCGACCCGCGCCTGGAACCGTTCACCCGGGACTATCGCGAGATGGTCAACGGTGTCGGTCCGGACGACGTCCTCATTCATCACTTCTCGATCGGGTCGCGGGCTTCGCGCACGGCGTACGCGCTGGCATCGCGCATGGTGCTCGTCTACCACAACATCACGCCGCCGCAGTACTTCGTCGGGGTGCACCGGCAACTCGTGCGCCAGTGCTATCACGGCCGCCGGGAACTCACGGCCTACGTCCAGCGCTGCGATCTGGCGCTTGGCGACTCGGAGTACAACCGGCAGGAACTCGAGGCACTCGGGTTCGCGCCGACAGGTGTGCTGCCGGCGGTGCCGGACTTCTCGCACCTCGACGTCGAGCCGAACTGGCTCTTGGCGGGGGAGTTCGACGACGACTGGACCAACATCCTGTTTGTCGGCCGCGTCATCCCGAACAAGCGGTTCGACGATCTCATCCGCTTCTTCCACGTGTACCGCACGCGCTACAACCCCCGCTCGCGCCTCCTGCTCGTGGGCGCCCACGGGGGCTTCGAGCGCTACGTGGCGCAGTTGCACGCGCTCATCGCACGGCTGCGTACACCCGACGTGCATCTGGTCGGTCACGTCTCGAACGAGGAGCTGACGGCGTTTTACGACGTGGCCGATCTGTTTTTGTGCGCGAGCGAGCACGAAGGGTTCTGCGTGCCGCTCGTGGAGTCGTTCTCCAAAGGGGTGCCGGTCGTGGCGTATGCCGCAACGGCCGTGCCGGCCACGATGAACGGAGGCGGCGTCCTCTACGACACGCGCGATCCGGCGACGGTCGCAGGCCTGATGCACACCGTGCTCACCGATTCGGCTCTGCGGGAGCGCATCCTCGCCTCGCAGGACGAGGCGCTGGATCGCCATCGCCAGCAGGACTTCGCCGGCACGCTGCTGCGGTTCGTCCAGCAGGTGCTGGAGGCGCCGCGCCGGCCGCCCCATCCGGTCGCCTTCGACTTCTGGCATCAGTTCGAGGAAGCCGACTGGCTCGAAGAGCTGCA
>CAYHSN010000129.1:0-8485 GCA_964359235.1 uncultured Vicinamibacterales bacterium
GGCGACCCTGGACGAAGCTCGAAGAGCGGAGTCCGGGGGACCCCGCCATTGTGAGCAAGGAGGACGAACCATGGCATCAGTCGGGCTCCCCCGCCGTGCGCAGTCGGTCCCGACGCTGGCGCTCGTCGCCACCGCCCTCGTGGCCCTCACGGGCTGTGACCTGATGATGACGGACCTCAGCGCCAGGGCGACCGACGAGTGGAAGCGCAGCTACACCCTCGCCGCCGGCGGGCGGATCGAGGTGCTCAACGTGAACGGCAAGATCGAAGTCGAGCCGTCGAGCGGGAACACGTTCGAGGTCCGCGCCGAGCGGGTCGCCCGGGGCGCCTCGGAAGCCGCGGCAAAGGAAGCCCTCGCGAGAATCGAGATCGTCGAACAGGCCAGCGACCGCGAGGTGCGCATCGAGACGAAGGTCACGAGAACCGGGATGTTCAACCACGGCGGCGGCGAAGTCCGCTACTTTCTGAAGGTGCCAGCCGGCGCCGACCTGCGCGTCCGCACGGTCAACGGCGGCATCAGTCTCGCGGGCGTCTCGGGCACGCTGAAGGCCGAAACCACCAACGGTGGCGTCAACGGCAAGCGGCTCACCGGCAGCGTGCAAGCCGGCACGACCAATGGCGGCATCGAGATCGAGATGGACAAGGTCGCCGAGGGCGGCCTGCAGCTCGAAACCACCAACGGCGGCATCGATCTCCGCATTCCGAAGGACGCGCCCGCCACGATCTCGGCGCGCCTGACCAACGGCCGCATCGACGCCTCGTCGCTCAGCATCCAGGTCGACGGTGAAGTCAGCCGGCGCCGCCTCGACGGCAAGATGAACGGCGGCGGCCCGCGCATCAGCCTGGAAACCACAAACGGCGGGATCACGATCGGGGCGAGGTGAGGGAAGAAGGAACGAGGAACGAGGGACGAGGAACGAGGCGCAGATCTGTAAGGATCCGGCCGGCCGGGGCCGATAACCCGGCCGGCATGATTTGGTTCTTTCAACGCGGCGGCGAGCACCTGCAGTACGAGATCCGCGAGTCGTCCGACCGGGCCGGCTACGAGATGGTCGTGCACGGTCCGGACAGCGCGACCCGCGTCGAGCGCTTCGGCGACGGCGTCGGCCTGCTCGAGCGATCGCTCGAACTCCAACGCAATCTGATCCAGGAGGGATGGGCCGCCGAACGAGCGGCGCAGCGCGACGACTGGCGCTGGGTCGTGCCGAACCCAGGAGACAAGCCCGAGAAGAAGGGGGACGAGTCCTAAGTGCTAGAATGACTTGAGTCGATGGATACGTGCCCCAAGTGCGGCTCGTCGCGCGTCTACCCTTCCCGCCACCGAAGCACCGGGGAACGCCTCCAACAGGCGTTCACAGAAAAGCGGCCGTACCGCTGCCACGATTGCGGCTGGCGTGAATGGGCGCAGATCGAAGTGCGCATCCCCCCGCAACCCGACCTCGATCCTCACGCGCTGCGGCGGCCGCACCCCGAACGACCGCTGACCGGCGACGAACTCGATCGCATCGATCTACCCGAGCCTCGAGACGTGAAGCGCGCACACCACGCCGGCCCGCTCGCCGACGACGAGCTGGACGAGATCGATCCGGAGAGCGAGTAGTCTCCGCGCGAACGGACGTCAGGGCCACTCGATGACGAGTTCCGGTTCGAGTGGCACACCGTCGACGACAACGTCGTACGCGTAGCGAACGAAGCCTCGCCTGCCTCCCGGACCCCGGTCCTTCGCCTTGAGCCTGATTCGCCCGGTCTGACCAGCGTCCACGATCTCGATCGGAGGAGGCTGAGGGTCGTCGAAGGGCCACTCGGGTACGTTGGTGAACGTGTCCCTGAAGTTCCGCAGGGTCACACTGTGCTGATCCCGTGTGTCGTTGCCGATCCACCACATGATGTGGTTGCCGCCACGGACGAGATCCATGGGCGGCTTGTCAACGATCACGCCGCCCGCGCCGTCGTCTCTCAGCGTGATTTCCAGGTAGGTCGGCTTCGGCGGACCGATGAAGGCGTATGGACCGGTTTCCGACGCTCTAATCGGTTTGTTTTCCATCTGTGCTCCTCCTACGCGCCCGTCGCCGGCGCGAATCACCGTCACGTTCCCGGGGCCACCATCTTCCTGAACTTCGCTGACTGCCTGAGGCTTCCGAAATCTTCATCCTCCTCCCGATGGCCTCAGGACAGGCTCACGGCCATTCGATGACGAGCTCGGGATCCCTGCCGACCAGGTTGAAATCGTAAGTATAAACAGAATTCCCGTGCCCGCCGTTCGGATCCTTGGGCAGCACCACCAGCACGATCTGGCAGCGCCCCCCGGCGGGCGCCGTGCAGCTCGGCGGCGGCGGCTGACGTCCTTGGAAGGGGAAAACAGCGGTCTTCGTGCCCTTCAAGAGGATGTTGACGATCTCGACGCGCTGCTCGCCCGTGCAGCCATTGTCGACCAGCCAGCGCACGGTCTGCCCGGCCCTGGCGTAGGTCGAGAAGCTGACATCCACGACGCGGCACTGGCTGCCGACTTTCCCCAGCTTCATCTCCGCGCTTTGAAATGAGACGAGGATCGGCTCCTGGGCGCTCACCGGGCGGGGCTGCTCCCCGACCGCCTCCTCCGAACGCGCGGCCGGCGGCGTGTCGATCTCGCAGGCGATGAACAGGAGGGTCGCGATGAGAAGACGGATTGTGTGAGACACGGCTGCTCCTTTCCGCCCGGGCGTCGGCCCGGAATCGAGGTGATCACCCCGCGCCAGTGCGGACCTGCTCACGCGCGCGTGTCTTCAGCGTGGGCCGGCCGGCGGCCGGTCCTTGGGCGAGACGAGATCGGCGAACTGCGGCGACCGCTTGAGCGGCGCGAGGTCCTTGTCTTGCGCCGCGCGCTGGGCGTTGTAACCCGCTTCGAGGGCGCGACGCAGATAGGCCAGCGCCGCCGGCGCGTCCCCCGCCAGCACGCTCACAACGCTCGCCCGGTACAGCACGTCGCCGTCCTTGGGGCTGAGGTCGAGGGCCTGCTGCGCGTGCAGGCTCGCCTGTTCCGATGCCCCAATCTTGGCTTCAGAGACCGCCAGCGACGAGAGCGTGGGTGCATCCTTTGGGTTGACTTTGAGCGCCTGCTCGGCCGCCGCGATACCCTGCGTGTAGGCGCCGCGCGCGAGATCCTGACGGCCGAGGTCGCGGTATGCATCTCCCAGGATCCGCCAGTAGATGTCCCGACCCGGCACGTCCTTGACGAGGCGGTCGAGCACGTCCACGGCCTCCCGGTAGCGGCCCGTCTCCGAGTAGAGCTGAGCGAGGTTGACCCGCGCGTTAGGTTTGGCCCCAAGTCGAATCGCCGTCTTGTAGTTCTCTTCCGCCTGCGGCAGCCGCTGGGTGGTGTGATAGACGAGGGCCAGCCCCTCGTAGCTTGCAGGACTCTCCGGCTGAAGCTCGGCCACGCGCCGGTACGCCGCCTCGGCGTCTTGGTATCGTCCTTGCCGGTAGGCGGGATAGGCCAGCGTCAGATGCCCCACGGAGTAGTTCGGCCTGATGGCTACAGCCTTGTTGAGCGCCGCGATCCCGGCCTCGATGTCCCCGCGATCGAACAGAATCCGGCCGAGCAGCCGATACGCGGCATCGTCGTTCGGGTTGTGGGTAATGGCCTGCTGGAGATGTTCCATCGCGTCGTCGACATGGCCCGTGTTGTTGTGGAGCACGGCCAGCTGGTAGTGCAACCCCGGCAGATTCGGCTGCAGCCCCTGGGCCTTGATGAGCGCATCGCGAGCCCGGTCGCTGAGATCGCGGTCCTTGGTGAGCGCGTACTGAGCCCAGTACGCCTCGAAGAGCCCGAGATAGGCGAGCGCGTACCGCGGATCGCGTGCGATCGCGCTCCGGAACAACTCGATCGCGCGGGTGATGTTCTCGGGAATGTCGCGGCGGTCCAGCAAGGCACGCGCCTGTGAAAAGTACTCGTAGGCCTGTGCGTCGAGGGTACCGCCCGTTTCCGATGGCAACGGAGCACTCAACGCGCCGGTGAGCACCGTAGCGAGATCCTGGCGCAGGCGCTGTCCCATCTCCGGCACGTCAGCTCGGCCGCCCGTGTACTGCCGTCGCCAGGCGACGCGCCCGTCACTCGCCACCAGAGACACGTCGAGCGACACGTCGGCGCCGGCCGTGGCGAGCGTGCCCTGGACGACGTGCGACGTGCCCTGCTCATGCGAGACCTTGGAGACCGCGCCCGGCCCGACGAACGCGAGCGTCGCCGCGCGCGGCACCACCACCAGACCGGGCAGCTTGGTGAGATCCGACGTCAGGGTCTCGGCCAGCCCAACGGCAAGCCACGCCAACGTCCGGTCGTCTCCGGTCACTGTGAACGGCAGCACCGCCACAACGGGTGGTCTGGTGGCCGCCGGTCCTGCGCGCTCGGTTACCCATCGCATCCCGGCGATGATGCCGGCAATCACGATCACGCCGGCGAGCGTTCCGGCTGCAAGCCGCCTCGACAGCCGCACCGTCGGCGCATGCACCGGCGGGTTGGCCGGCGTCCACGCCTCCTCGACCGCCATCGTCGGGCGCTCGCCGAGGGTCACGGCGATGCGGCGAAGCTCCGCGGCGAAGTGCGCCGCAGATTGGAAGCGCTCCCTCGGGTTCTTTTCGAGCGCGTGCGCGACGGCGGCGGCGAGCTCGGGCGGCGCGGCCGACGTCAGCGCGCGCACCGAGGGCGCCGGCTCGGTGACGGTCGCGAGCGCGAGGCTCATCGCGTCGGTGCCCGTAAACGGCAGGCGGCCGGTGACCATCTCGAACAGGATCACCCCGAGGGCGAAGACATCGCTGCGCTGGTCGGCCGTCTTGCCCGTGAGCTGCTCGGGCGCCGCGTAGCCCGGCGTGCCGAGCAACTGCCCCGCTTGGCTGAGACTCGCTTCGAGCGACGGCGGCGAAGACGGGTCGGCCTGCACCGGGCGCATCTTCGCCAATCCGAAATCGAGCACCTTCACGCGGCCGGCGCGGGTCACGCAGACGTTGCCCGGTTTCAGATCGCGATGCAGCACGCCGTTGGCGTGCGCGTCGGCGACGGCCTCCGCGATCTGCAGGGCGATCTGCACGGCCTGCTCGACGGGCAGGCGGCCGCGACGCAGGCGCATCGAGAGGCTCTCGCCCTCGACGTACTCCATGACGATGTAGGGACGGTCGCCGACGTCGAGCACGTCGTAGACGGCGGCGATGTTGGGATGCGTGAGACGCGCGGCCGCGCGCGCCTCGCGGTGCAGGCGCTCACGCGCGTCAGGCTGGCTGAGCCACTCGTGCGACGGGCACTTGAGCGCGACCTTGCGCTCGAGGCGGGGATCCTCGGCGAGGTAGACCTCGCCCATCCCTCCGGCGCCGAGACGCTCGAGAACGCGGTACGGGCCGACAGAATGACCGATCACGCGTCCTTCCGGCGCCGCATGCGCAAAGTCACGCTCGCCGCAGAACGGAAAACCACGCGCCCAGGGTTACGTCCAGCCGCGGCCTCCGAGGGGTCCATGGGTCACCGAGGGGGTTGGGACGGGCCCAAGCATAGACCTGACTGGATCGGACGTCAACGGCCGGGGTTGGACGACGAGTGCATGGATGTGCACTCTGGAGCAAACCGAGGATCACCGCGGAGAGCGCCGAGGCCGCAGAGGGGTCGACCGCAGAGCGCGCGGAGGTCACCGAAGGGTGGGACCGAAGAGCGACTCGCCTGAGGCGGCCTCGGACGTCGCCTCCGTCGCGGTTCCGATCCGGTCCGTCAGGCAGCACGCCCTCAGGCAGCCGAGAAGCACTCTTCCCGTGAACGCTGTTGTCTCCGCGGTTCGATCCTCGACGACCTCCGCGTTCTCTGCGGGTTGATCCTCCGTCCTCTCCGCTATCTCTGCGGTAACTTTCTCAGTCTCGGCACGAAGCCCTCCCCGAAGTGGGTCCCCGCGACGAGCGCGACGACCTCGTCGTAGCTCGCCACACCCGACTCGACGCGGTTGGCCTTCAGGTAGCCGTCGTACAGCCGCCGCGCGGCCGAGCGGACAACCGGCACGGACCGGCGGACGCGATCGACGATCGCCCGGAGATCATCGCGCGGGCCGGGATCGAGTCGCGTCATCGCGGCGGCGTAGTCCTCTTTCGGCAGCTCCGCCGCGAGGTGCATGAAGAGCGACAGCCACGCGCTGTAGCGCGCCTGATCTCCGCCCCGCACACACGCGATCCAGCCGACGAAGCCCGCCTCCGACTCTTCGGCGAACCCGGCCAGGTGCGCCCATTCGTGCGCCACGACCATGGGGCGCTCGAACGGCAACACGTCGGGATTGACGAGGATCTCGAGCGCGAAGGGATTGGTCATGCCGTCGATCGCGGCGCGCCGGAAATACCACGACAGGAGCGATCGCTTCGGCCGGCCGGTGACCACGGGGCGCGACAGCCCGAGATCGCGCCCGGCCGCGTCGAAGGCCGGCGTCAGAGGGCCCTGGATCGTGTCGAGCGCCGGCCACTCGCTCGCGTGTGCGGGCGCGTGCGAACGATTCAGCTCGTCCACGGCGAGCGTGGTCAAGGTCACGAACGCCTCGCGCGTCACGCGCGCCTGGTCGAAATCGAGCGTCTCGCGCAGCGGCACGCGCCGGTAGTTCAGGCCCCACCCGGCCAGAAACACGAGATAGACGACGGCGGCCGCGACGATCGCGTCCCCGGCCAACCGCAGCAGCACGCGGCCCCAACCCGCGGACTTTCGCGCGCGCACGCGGATCACGATCCACACGATCGCGATGAGGATCGCGAGCGCGAGCAGCACGTCGACCACCGCGAGGCTCGTCATGTTCGACGCGCCGGTCATGACGCGCTGAAGCCCCGGATACACGCCGCGCGAGTACCAGCGCTCGATGCGCGCCGGCGACCCGGGCGCGAGCGCGGCGACGCCGGCGAGCGCGACGATTCCGGCTCTGACGAGGAGCGGCGGCACATTCAGGAGTGCGATCTTCATCGAGACATCCTCGCGGTGTCCTCGCGGCCCGCGGCGGGCCCGGTAATCAGGCGAACGCTGCGCTGATACGTGACGTACGCCCACGCCCACTGCACCAGCACGAGCAGACGATTGCGGAACCCGATGAGCCACGTGATGTGGATGAAGAGCCAGGCCAGCCAGGCGGGCCAGCCCGAGAGCCGCAGCCACCCGAGATCGGCGACGGCCGAGTTGCGGCCGATCGTCGCCATGTTGCCGTAATCGCGATAGTGGAACGGCGCCAACGGCCGTCCCGCGCGGGCGCGCGCGATGTTGCGCGCGGCGTGCTCGCCCTGCTGCATCGCGACCTGACAGACCCCCGGCAGCAGCCCGTCGCGCCCCTGCGCGTCGCGATGGACGAGGAAGGCCGCGAGATCGCCGATGACGAACACCTCGGGATGTCCGGGGATCGTCAGGTCAGGTTGCACGTACACGCGGCCGGCGCGATCGAGCGGCACGCCGAGCGAGCGCCCGAGCGGCGAGGCCGCCACCCCCGCCGCCCACAGCACCGTGCCGGCCTCGAGGCGCTCGCCGCCGATGCGCACGTAGCCGTCGCCGACCTCCGAGACGAGCGCGCCCTTGCGCACCTCGACGCCGAGCTTCACCAGCGCGCGCTCGGCGGCGTCCTGCAACGACGAGGGGAACGTCGAGAGGATTGCGTGTGCGCCCTCGAGCAGAACGATCCGCGCCGTGCGCGTGTTGATCGTGCGGAACTCGTCGGCGAGCGTCTGGCGCGCGATTTCGGCGAGCGCGCCCGCCAGCTCCACGCCCGTCGGGCCGCCGCCGATGACGAGGAACGTCAGCAGCCGGCGCTGCGCTGCCGGATCGGCCGCGCGCTCGGCGCGCTCGAACGCGAGGAGCACCCGGCTCCGGATCTGCAGGCCGTCCTCGAGCGTCTTGAGGCCCGGCGCGGCCTCTTGCCACTCGTCATGCCCGAAGTACGCGTGCGTGGCGCCCGGCGCGACGATCACAAAGTCGTACGGCACCTCGCCGCAGCCGGCGCACACGACCACCTTGCGCTGTGGATCGATCGCCGTGACGTCGGCGAGCAGCACCTTCACGTTGCGCTGGCGGCGCAGGATCCACCGGATGGGCGAGGCGATGTCGCCGGGCGACAGACCGGCCGTCGCCACTTGATACAGAAGCGGCTGGAAGAGATGGTGATTGCGGCGATCGATGAGCGTCATGCGTACGTCGCTCCGCCTGAGCGCCTTCGCAGCGTACAGACCGCCGAAACCACCTCCGATGATGACGACGTGCGGGGATGAGCGCTCCACAATTGGTCGGGTCAGTCGGGATCGCCCACCATCATAAACCCGGCCCAGTGGATTGGCGCCTCCTGTCCCGGCGTGTGCATCACCTGCAGCATGGCGGCGCGCAGGGCCTGCGCCCGGCGCGGACCAGGCGCGGCGTCGGCGAGCCCGCGGTGCAGTCCCGCCAGCAGGACCTCGCGCGCCGGCGTGGTCACGGGCCAGCGGCTGACGACGACCGCCGGCGCCCCGGCGACGAGCCACGCCCACGA
>CAYHSN010000130.1:0-4484 GCA_964359235.1 uncultured Vicinamibacterales bacterium
TCGTGGCGGTAGCGGTCGCCTCTGACGCGGTCGTTCCGCGCGTCGCAGAGCGGGGCGAAGCCGCTGAGCACGCTGTGGAGGAAGAAGCCGAGCCACGTGCTTTCGCCGCGTCCGGCCGCGCCGACGCGATTCATGCCGTCGTTCCAATCGCCGCTGCCGAAGAGCGGCAGGCCGTGCGCGCCGGCGGTGAGCCCCTTCTCGATCGCGCGGACGCAGTGCTCGAATAGCGTGCCGTCCTGGGACGAGATGCTCGGTTGCCCGTACGCCTCCTGCGCATCGGGCGCCAGAAGCGGCGCCTCCAGGAACGGAATTCGCTCGTCCAGCACGCCAAGGTCGCCCGTCGTGCGGACATAGTCGGCGACCACGTACGGAAGCCAGAGCAGATCGTCGGAGCAACGGCTGCGGAGCCCACGCCCCGCCGGCTCGTGCCACCAGTGTTGAACATCACCTTCGACGAACTGCCGCCCGGCGGCCCGCAGCAGGTGCGCTCTGGCCAGATCCGGCCGCGCGAACGACAGCGCCATCACGTCCTGCAACTGATCGCGGAAGCCGAAGGCGCCGCCCGACTGGTAATAGCCAGCCCGCGTCCAGAGGCGGCAGCTTACGTCCTGGTAGACGAGCCACCGGTTCATGAGGACGTCGAACGAATCATCCGGCGTGCGGATGTGAATGGCGTCGAGCGTGCGGTTCCAGGAGGTCTGCACCCTCTCTCGCGCAACGACGGCATCGTCCACCCGCCGGTGGCGGTCTATCAGAGCGTGGGCGTGGTCCGCATCGTCGCCCTGGCCCAGGAGGAAGACGATGCGCCGACTTTCTCCAGGATTCAACACCAGTCGGACGTGAAGCGCCGCGCACGGATCCAGTCCAGCCCCAAACTGCCCTGAGAGCGCCACGTGGCGAAGCGCCGCCGGCCGCGCGAGCGAACCGTTGCGCCCGATGAACGACAGACGATCTCCCGTCGCGGAGCAGGGGTTGTCGCTCGCATGCGCGAACGCCACGCGATGGGCGAACTCCTGGTTATACGCATTCCGCGCGAGGATGGCTCCCGTCTCCGCATCGCGCTCCGTGATGACGTGCAGGGGCTGGCCATCCCGTGGCGGTCCGAGCGCCCAGTCGTTGTAGGCGAAGACGCTCAGCGTGCGCGGCGCCTCGCTGTCATTCGTCAGCGTGAGCAGCGAGAACTTCACCGGATCGTTGGCGTCCACGAACACGTCCAGTTCGTGACGAATGCCACGCGTCGCGCGCGAGAAGTGCGTGACCCCCGCGCCATGGCGCACGACGAATCGGCCGCTCGCCGGGCTTCGAGTCATCGGCCCGGGCGTCGGTGACCACGCCTCTCCGGACTCGTCGTCGCGAACGAAGAGGGCCTCGGCGGTGGGGTCGATGACCGGATCGTGGACGAACGGCGTGAGGCGGTTTTCACGGCTGTTCCCCGACCACGTGTGCGCGGAACCCGAGGCCGTGACGACTGTCCCAAAACGCGGGTTGGCGATCACGTTTGCCCACGGAAGCGGAGTGTCCTCGTCGCCTTCCAGGACGATCACGTACTCCCGGCCCTCGTCCGCGAAGCCACCGACGCTATTGGCGAACGTCAAGGGAGGCACTGGAACGTGTGCGTCGGGCGGCGTCGTGAGGGAAGAAGCGATGTCGGTGCCTGAAGCCGCAGCGGCCGCGAACGCGTCCGGCGCTGCGCTCGTCTGGACGGGATGCGGTCGACCGAGCTGCGCGCGGAGTTCGCCCCGGTCGCCGCTGAGGACCGCGCGCGCGACCGCCTCGAGCAGGGTGCGCTCGGCTTCGGCCATTCGATCCCCGCGCAGCAGATACGTGCCACCCGGCCGATGTTTCCACGCGCTCCACGGGCCGTTGTCGAGGAGCGCCACGAGCTGCGCCTGCATCTCGTCCAGGTAGCTGACCGGGTGCTCGTTGAGGATGACGACGTCGGCGATCAGGCCCTTGAGGCGCCAGTACTCCTGCGCCTGCAGGACCTGACGCACGAGCGGAAGGTCATCGTCTTCGACGACACGCACGAGCAGAATGGGCAGGTCGCCCGAGATGCCGTGCGGCCACAGGCTGGCCTGGCCGAGTTCGTTCGACACGAGTGTGTCGGGACTCGCCCGGAGCGAACCGTCGGTGAACAGCACACGCGAGGCCAGACGTTCGAAGAGCCGCGCCTCCTCACTCGAGATACCCAGATGACGCAGACCGCTCTGCGCGTGGGTGAAGGCGAGGGCAAAGGCTCGCGAGGCTGCGCTGGGGTCGTGGTACTTCTGCGCGAGCGCGACGGCCGTCTCCCGGTCCGAGGCCATGCCCGTGGCGAACGAGAGCCGCACGGACGCCCCCGGGGGCAGCCTGATGCGTTGCCGCAGGCTGAGGACAGGGTCGAGCACGACGCCCGTCGTCCCGGACAGGGTGCGCCCGTCGAGCGCCAGCGGGTTGCCGGTCGTCCGCCCGCGACCGAGGAAGCGCGCGCGATCGGTCTCCCACTCGACGGGTCCCTGCGTCCGGCCTTCCAGGCTGAGCACGTGCATCGCCCACGCGCCAGGCTCGCGGGGATCTCGAGGCCGTCGATGGCAGACGAGCGCAGCGCTGTCGGGAAGGTATTCGGTCTCGATGAAGAGTTTTCCGAAGGCCGGGTGGGTGAGGTCATCGGCCGGCGGAGCAAGCACGATCTCGGCATAACTCGTGACGTCGATCTCGCGGATACGCGCGCCGTGATTCGTCACCGTCACCCGGCGCACTTCGACGTCGTCTTCCGTCGACACGGCGATGTCGAGTTGCGTGGACACATCCTCGTCGCGGCGGCGGAAGGTCGCTCTCTCCGCCAGGAACGTCACGACGTAGTCGTCGGGCTCCTGGTCCGTCGGATGATAGGTCGCTGACCACACTGATCCGCTCCAGACGTCGCGCAGGTAGATGAACTGGCTGCCCGGATCGCGCGTGGAGTCGTGGCGCGATCTCGTCACCGCGAGGCCGCGCCAGAAGCTGGCGCCCCCGCCGGTGTTCGTCACGACCGTGACGTAGGTGCCGTTCGACAGGAACTGGGCATGCGGAAAGACCGTGTGCGGCGACCGATAGCGGCGAACCGGCACGGCGGCGAGCGGCGCGGCCACCCGCATTTCATCGAGCGGCCGCGGTTCGGTCGTCGGTGTCTGGCGCGGCACGCGCTCCTGCAGCAGCAGCTCGGTCGCCTGCACTCTCGGTTCCGCGTGAAAGCGTTCCACCATCGAATCGCCGAGCAAGGCGTTCGCCAGCGCGACGAGGATCATGCCTTCGTGGTGCGTCAGATAGGTGCGGACGATCGCACCTTCGGAGCGAGCCTTCTCGCTCGGGTCGCGCTCGTGATGGTCGGGCTCGCGATTCGTGTAATCGATGGCGTCGAAAAAGCCGTACTCACCCCTGAGACCCGCGGCGGCCAGCCGGCGCAGGTTGGCGGCGCTTTGCGCCGGATCGATCATCGCGGCGAGCGCCGTCGCGTAGGGCGCCACCACCAGCTCGTCGCCCAGCCCACGCTTCAGACCGAGGCCAGGGACGCCGAAGGCTTTGTACTGGTAGTTGTCGTGTCGATCGATGAGGTTGTAGGCCGACTCCGAGATCCCCCATGGCACACCGCGAGAGGTGGCGTAGTCGATCTGGCGGCGCACGACCATTCGACACGACTCGTCGAGGAGCGTCTCCGGGTAGCTCCGCATGACGAGAAGCGGCAGCAGATACTCGAACAGCGTGGCGTTCCACGACAGCAGCACCGGTGCGCCACGGACGCTGGTGACGGATCGTCCCAGGTGGAACCAGTGCATCTCCGGAACGTCGCCTTTCGCGATGGCGATGAAACTCGCCAGTCGCGCTTCGGAAGCCAGAAGGTCGTAATAGGATGGATCGAAACGGCCCGGTCCCACGGCGTCGGCCAGGCGATAGCCGGTGGAAAACAGGTGCTGCTGCGGGTCGTAGAGGAACGTGAAGTTCATCCCGTCGAACAACGCCCCCGCGCGCGTCGCCAACGCTTCGAGGCGCGCTGCCTGTTCAACGACTGGGGCGTGGGGTCCGCCTTCAGGCGGACCTGGGACCGGCGGTAGCCGGCCCCCACGGGTTGCGATTCCGGTGGCGAACCGCCGTAATCCCACGGAGAGCGTCAGGAGTGCGCCCGCGAGGTTCCCGCTGTCGACCGTGGAGACATAGGCGGGTGGAAGCGGCGTCAGCGTGCGCGTGTCGTACCAGTTCAGGAGGTGGCCCTCGAAACGTTCCAGCCCCTCTACGGTGTCGAGCGTCGTCTCGATCCGCTCGCTCAGATCATCAGTCGCGATGAAGCCGAAGTCGTGGGCCGCGAGCGTCGCCAGGAGGCCCATGCCGATGTTGGTGGGCGACGTCCGGTGGGCGACCCTGAGTTCGGACACGACCTGGACGTTATCGGGCGGGAGGCCGTGATCCTCGGTTCCCATGAACGTCTCGAAGTAGCGCCACGTCTCGAGCGCCACAAGACGCAGAAACTC
>CAYHSN010000130.1:4584-6277 GCA_964359235.1 uncultured Vicinamibacterales bacterium
AGCCGGTGTTGCGTGATCCCGAGGCGAACGAGCGTGATGCTGATCGCGTGCAGCATCTCGTACGCCTGATTGGCCATGAACGCGAGCTGTAGAGACGCGCGGGCGACGGCCGTCTTCAGATCTTCAGAGGCGCTTCGCAGGAACACGGACCACCCCTGTTCCCGGCCCGGGCCAGCGATCGTTTCCACCACCCGCGAGTACACGGGAAAGGCGAGCGCGGCGAGACCGATCGCCGTCCATACCGCCGGACTCCCCGGGAGGACGGTCCACCCGAGCAGGAACAGGGCGACGGTCGCCGGCGCCAGCAGGCTGCGCCTCAGGTTGTCGAAGATCTTCCAGCGCGAGATGAGCGGCAGCCGGTTGCGCTCGACGCCCGAGCGGGTTGGGACGAAGGGCAACAGCCACCACAGGATCTGCCAGTCGCCGCGAACCCAGCGGTGCTGGCGTCTCGCGTGCGCGAGGACGCTCGACGGATAGTCATCCACCACTTCGACGTCCGTCACGAGCGCGGTACGGGCGTGCACTCCCTCGAAGAGATCGTGGGACAAGAGCGCGTTCTCGGGTACGCGCCCCTCGAGGGCGGCCATGAACGCGTCCACGTCGTAGAGCCCCTTGCCGGTGAAGCTGCCCTCGTCGAACAGATCCTGGTACACATCCGAGACGGCGGTGGTGTAGGGGTCCACGCCGGTATGGCCGGCGTAGGTGCGGGCGAAGAGCGAGCCCGCCGCGCTCGCCATCGTCACGCTGACGCGGGGTTGCAGGATGCCGTAGCCCTCCGTCACGCGACCGAGCCTGGCATCGACATGCGGACGGTTCAACGGATGCTCCATGATACCGATGAGCTTCTTCGCCGCGTCCCGCGGCAGACGGGTGTCGGAGTCGAGCGTGATGCAGTACCGCACGGCAGGCAGGATGTCGAGCTTGCCGACCTGCTCGGAGAAGCTCGTGTTCGTTGCGCCTCGCAGCAGGCGATTGAATTCCTCGATCTTTCCGCGCTTGCGCTCCCAGCCGATCCACGCGTTCTCACGAGCGTTCCACTGCCGTTCGCGATGGAAGAGATAGAAGCGATCGGCGTGTTCGGGACCGAACCGCGCGTTGAGGGCCTCGACCCCCGCGCGGGCGGCCGAGAGCATCGCCGCATCCCCGGGCAACTCGCGCGTGGCCGCGTCGGCAAAATCGCTGAGGATCGCGAAGTGGATGCGCGGATCCAGGTTTCCGAGCGCGAGCACCTCGAGATGCTCGACAAGCGCCGTCACTCCCGGGACGCTGGTCAGCATCGTCGGCACGATCACCATCGTGCGGGCGTCATCGGGAACGCGCTTAGAAAAGTCGAGGCGCGGCAGGCGCCTCGGCGGTACCACATGCGCTGTCAGACGCTGGATGAATGAAATCGCGACCTGACTCGCGGGCAGCAAGAGGAGCAGCACCGCGGCGACCTGCGCTCCAAGTGAGCCGCCCTCTTGCCGAACGTACCACGCGCCTGCTGCGAGCAGAAGCGCCGTCATGAGCCCGATCGATCCAAGGTAGACGGCGGTCGCATGGGCGAACACGAAACGTCTCACCCGCTTGCCGAGGGGAGGACGATACGCGAGGTCGGCTTCGAGATCGCGGCGGCCTCGATCGATCAAGTGGTAGCCAACGTGGGCCGCGCGATCTGACGTCGAGCCGCGCGCGAGCTTCGACGGGCTCAGCT
>CAYHSN010000130.1:6377-8457 GCA_964359235.1 uncultured Vicinamibacterales bacterium
GGCGTGCTTCGACGGGCTCAGCACGTCGAGAGCTTGTCGAACCACGGCCGCCTGACGGGCGCTCTCGACCGCCCTCAACGCCACCCGTATCTGGGCGTCGCCGTCGGGCGCGGCCATTTCCTCCACAGCCTGGCGCTGACGGTCCCGGCTCAGGAAGTCCATGCGCCCGTACGCGCCCGCAGGATCGCGCTGCAGCACCTGCTCGACGAGACTCACCGCCTCGAAGTACTTCCCCCAGTCGAGCGTCGAGCACAGGCGAAGACTCGCGACCACGTTGGCCACCGACGCCTGGGCTGTCGCCTGGCGCTGGTGCTCCCCGCGAACGGCGTCTTCGGTGGTCGTCTGCTGGGACGTCAGATGCTCCTCGACCGCCGCGCGCAGCGGCGACAGACGAAGGCCGTATTCACGCACGCGATGAAGAAGCTGGACGACGTATGCGGTATGGAGAAGAGGAGGCAACGCCGGCGCCGTGTGTTCCGCGCGTCCCTCGATCCGCGACACATCAGCGTCGGCCGCCAGGCGCGCGGCGCGGGCCTCTAACATCTCTTCGGCCAGGCGTCTCAGGTTTTCGACGAGCGCCAGCTTCAGCATGCTGGGCCAGGCCCAGAGCTCGCCAATCGTCAACGGCGCGACGCGCTGGTAGCTGTTGAGGAACTGCGTGAGCTGGTGGCGATCCAGCCGGCTGTCGCTGTGGCGGATGATCTCGATGGCAATCGCGTAGATCCGGGCGTATCCCGCCTGCTCGCGCAGCGCGAGCGTCGGCAGTTTACGGTAGTAGGTTCGGGGAAGATTCTGACGGATGCCCCTGATTTCGGACGTCACCAGGTGGAAGTTGTCGAGCAGCCATTCCGCCGCGGAGGTGACAAACTCCCCACGCCGCACATCGTCGGCCAGGGTTCGATACGCCTCGCGCAGGACGCGGGCGTTGTCGTCGAACCGGGGAAAGATGTTTCGTGCACGACGCCGCGGATTCGGGTCGACGGTGAAGCTGGCCGCCAGCGCCTTCGCGCGCTCTTCCAAGCGCTCGATGCTGAGCAGCTCGTCGCGCAGCGGTTTGTCCGCTGGCGGCGCCCGGCGCGTCCAGAGCCGACGCAAGAGCTTCGTCACCGATTCCGTGCTTGAAATGCAGCCCTCCAAGACGTGCTTTGGTGAGGGCTGTGGCCGGGAAGGCCGCAGGGCTCAGGAAAGCCGGAACGCCCCAGTATACCTCCGCATCCGCTATCGACTCGTCGTTCTGCTCGATTTGTTGCGCGGAGCATTCTTCTCCAGCACATCCACGAGATGACGGCCTGCCGCCGGAACGGCAATGCTCTTCCCGGAGCACGAGGTCGGTGGATTCTGCGCCGAGCTGCAGCCCGAAGCTGCCGCCTTCGAGCGCGTACATCGCGGGCGCGCCCCATGGTCCGTTGAAACCCTTGCCGGATCGACAGACCATCGCACCCCGGCCGTAGGTGCCGCCGATCCCGGCCGCCACCGTCGTCATCGACGGGATGACGATGACGCATTCGGCCTTCTCCAACAGCTCCTGAGGGATGTTATCCGGGACGTCGAGGATCTCCTGCATCACGACGCCGCAGTTCGCCAGCCGAGCTTGTTCCTTTTGCCAACGCTCTGCCGTTCAGCGTTGCGCCGGTAGTCAGCGTGATTGATGCAAGAGCCATTACGGTTCCCTGGATCACAGAGGTTGTTCCAAAAGTCGCTGAACTGCCGACCTGCCAAAAGACGTTGGAATGCTTGGGCGCCACCGATCAGTGATGACCTGGCGACCGGATGTCATGGTAAGCGTGGATGCTATCTGGAAGATCCAGACGGCATTTGGATTTCCCTGGCCGTCGAGAGTGAGGTCCCCTGACGATATCTCAAGCGAGGACGTGGATTTATGGAGGCCAGGGGGGAGGGTTTGCCCGCCTAGATTTCCGGCCACGTTGATAAGAGCTGTTGATCGTCCAGCGGCGTTGTTAAATGCGACGGTCAAGGCGGCTTGCGCCTGTTGTGCGACAGAATCGCCGGCGTGTATCGTTCCGATCACTTCTCCGGGCGGAAACCCAGTGACCGCAGTGCCTGGCCAAACCCCAAGATC
>CAYHSN010000131.1:0-8425 GCA_964359235.1 uncultured Vicinamibacterales bacterium
CAGGAACGAGTGACGAGGAACGAGGAACGAGGTAGACTTCCTCCAGGCGAGCCTGCGACCCTCGTTCCTCGGGACTCGTTCCTCGTTCCTTCGCCATGTCCGACCCACGCGCGCCGGAACCCGCGCTTCCGTCCGAGCTTCCCGTCCTCCCGCTCCGTCAGGCCGTCGTCCTGCCGCTGACCGCGGCGCCGCTTCAGGTGACCCGTCCGAAGTCCGTTGAAGCGGTGCAGCGCGCCCTCGCGACCAACCGGATGCTGCTGACGCTGCTCCAGACCAGCGAAGCCGACGAGCCCGGCCCCGAAGAGCTGCGCACGGTGGGCACCGTGGTGATCATCCGGCAGCTCGTGCGCGCGCCCGAAGGCGTGCGCATCCTCGTCGAGGGCCTGGCCCGCGCGCGGGCCGAGTTCATCAACGTGGACGCGACGATGTACCGGGCGCACATCGTGCCGATGCCGGAGTCGGCGCCCGAGAGCGTTGAGATCGAGGCGTACGTGCGCCGCCTGCAGGAGCTGGTCGAACGCGCGCTCTCGCTCGCGACCGGCCTGTCGCCCGAGATGCGCGGCGTCGTGACGAGCATCGAGGACCCGCTGCGCCTCTGCTACCTGCTCGCCTCCATGATCGACATGAAACCGGAGGACAAGCAGCGCCTGCTCGAAGAGGACCAGGCCGAGGCCAAGCTCAACGCCGTCGCGCAGGCGCTCGCGCGCGAGATCGAGGTGCTCGAGCTCAAGGGCAAGATCGAATCCGAGACACAGCAGGAGTTGAGCGAGCAGCAGCGGCAGTACGTGCTGCGCCAGCAGCTCAAGCAGATCCAGGAGGAGCTCGGCGAGCAGTCGGACGCGCAGGAGCTCCGGCGACGGCTGGAGCAGGCGAAGCTGCCTGACACGGTGGCCACCGCCACGTCGCGCGAGATCGATCGTCTGGAGCGGATGACGCCGGCCTCGCCCGAGTACCAGATGATCCGCACGTATGTGGACTGGGTGTTCGAGATCCCGTGGACGGTCGCGACCGAGGACCGGCTCGACCCGTCCGAGGCGCGCCGCGTCCTGGACGAGGACCATTACGACCTCGACAAGGTCAAGGAGCGTATCGTCGAGTACCTGGCCGTGCGGAAGCTGAAGGGCGACATGAAGGGCCCGATCCTCTGCTTCGTGGGCCCGCCCGGCGTGGGCAAGACCTCGCTCGGGCAGTCGATCGCGCGCGCGATGAACCGGACGTTCGTGCGGATCTCGCTCGGCGGCGTGCGAGACGAGGCCGAAATCCGCGGGCACCGGCGCACCTACATCGGCTCGATGCCGGGGCGCATCGTCCAGGCGCTGAAGCAGGCGGGATCGATCAACCCGGTGTTCATGCTGGATGAGATCGACAAGGTCATGCCCGGCGGCTTCCAGGGCGACCCGGCGGCGGCGCTGCTGGAGGTGCTCGACCCGGCGCAGAACTCGACGTTCCGCGATCACTACCTCGAGATCCAGATCGACCTGTCGAAGGTGCTCTTCATCACCACGGCCAACCAACTTGGCACGATTCACCCGGCGCTGCTGGATCGGATGGAGATCCTCAACCTCGTCGGCTACACCGAGGAGGAGAAGGTCCACATCGCACGCCGGTATCTGTTGCCGCGGCAGGTCGCCGAGAACGGATTGCCCGACGGGCATCTCGCGATCACGGACGACGCGCTCGCGCGCGTGATCGGGGAGTACACGCGCGAGGCCGGCGTGCGGAACCTCGAGCGTCAGATCGGAACGCTCGCGCGCAAGATCGCCGCGCGGCTGGCGGCGGCGATGCCGGCGGCCGGCCTGCCACCTGAGCCCGTCGCCGTCGACACCGGCGATCTCGCCGGCTACCTCGGACCGCCGCGCTTCAAGTCGGACGTCGCCTTCCGCACCTCGCGCCCGGGCGTCGCGACCGGCGTCGCCTGGACGGAGACCGGCGGCGACGTGCTGTTCATCGAGGTCGCCATCCTGCCCGGCGGCAAGGGCCAGATCACGCTGACAGGACAGCTCGGCTCGGTGATGCAGGAATCGGCGCACGCCGCCGTGAGCCACATCCGCGAGAACGCCCGCGCGCTCGGGCTGGATCCGCAGTTTCTGGCGCAGAGCGACCTGCACGTGCACGTGCCGGCCGGCGCCATCCCGAAGGACGGCCCGTCGGCCGGCGTCACGATGGCGACGGCGATCGTCTCGGCGCTGAGGAAGGTCCCGGTGCGAAGCAGCGTCGCCATGACCGGTGAGATCACGCTGTCGGGCCTCGTGCTGCCGGTCGGCGGCATTCGCGAGAAAGCGCTCGCGGCGCGGCGTCACGGCATCCAGACGTTCGTGCTGCCGGAGGCGAACACCGCCGACCTCACGGAGCTGCCCGAAGAGGTGCGATCGGCCATGACGTTCGTGCCGGCCCGAACGCTCGACGACGTGCTGAGCGTCGCGCTGCCGGAGATGGTGTCAAGTTCGTCGTAGCTCGGCCCGTCACCCTTGACTGTCGCCTTCTACCTCTCCGGCCACGGCTTCGGTCACGCCTCGCGCCAGATCGAGGTGATCAACGCCCTGCGCGCGCGCCGGCGCGATGTCCGCGTGCTCGTCGTGACCTCGGCCCCACGGCGCCTGTTCGATCTCACGGCCGCACCGCCCCTCGAGTTCCACGCGCGCGTCTGCGACACGGGCGTCGTGCAGCTCGACAGCCTGCGCCTCGACGCGCGCGCCTCCATCGAGCGCGCGGCCGCCTTCTGTCGTACGCTGCCCGCGCGCGTGGCCGACGAAGCGCGCTGGCTCGTCGAGGCCGGCGCGCGCCTCGTCGTCGGCGACATTCCGCCGCTCGCCTTCGCGGCTGCCGCGGCCGCCGATGTGCCGTCGGTCGCGCACGGCAATTTCACGTGGGACTGGATCTACGACGGCTACGCGGAGGAGATGAAGGACTGCCCCGATCTCATGCCGGCCATCCGCCGCGCGCACGGTCTGGCGTCCGCCGCGTGGCGCATGCCCATCGGCGGCGGCTTCGCCGGCTTCTCGGCGGTATGTGACGTCCCGATGGTGGCGCGCCACGCGCGTCACGCGCGAGACGAGGTGCGGAGGACGCTCGGGTTGCCGGCCGATCGACCGCTCGCGCTCGTCTCGTTCGGCGGCTACGGTGTCGACAGCCCGGGGTTCGCCGCGCTCGACTGCCTCGATCGCTGGGGCGTGGTGTTCACGAGCGGCGCGAACGACGCCAAGGCGCCCGCGCCGAAGCCCGGCATCCACGTCGTGCTCGAGGACGTCCTGTACGCGCGCGGCCTGCGCTACCAGGATCTCGTCGCCGCCGTCGAGGTAGTCGTGACGAAACCCGGCTACGGCATCCTCAGCGAATGCGTCGCCAACGGCGCGGCGATGCTCTACACCTCGCGCGGGCGCTTCGTCGAGTACGAGGTGCTGGTCGAGCACATGCCGCGCTACCTCCGCTGCCGGTTCCTGGACCAGGAGGCCCTGCTCGGCGGCCGATGGCGCGACGCGCTCGACGCGCTCGACGTCCAGCCGGCGCCTCCGGACCGCCTGCCGACCAACGGCGCCGAGGTCGCCGCGGAGATGATCCTGGGGATGATCGAGTAGGATGGGCGTCGCGATTGGCGCGCTTCGACCGTTCGCAGCCGGCGCGGAGCCCCAGGCCGGCGACGCGCTGCCGCCATCGATCGCCACGCTTACGTCGATGCGCGATCGCGCGCGGCCCATCACCCACGACGAGCGCAAGGCGCGCGTCGAACGCGCGCGCCGCCTCATGACCGAGCAGAAGATCGACGCCGTCATGCTCACCGGCGGCACGTCGATGGTCTACTTCAGCAACATGCGCTGGGGTCTGAGCGAGCGGCTCTTCGCTCTCATCCTCCCCGTCAAGGGCCAGCCCTTCGTCGTCTGCCCGGCGTTCGAGGACGACCGCGCGCGCGAGCAGATCGCGATGAGCCCGTTCGCCGACGCCGAGGTGCGGACGTGGGAGGAGCACGAGAGCCCGTACCAGCGCATCGCGCAGGGCCTGAAGGATCGCGGCATCTCGAGCGGACGCATCGGCATCGAGGAGACCGTGCGTTTCGTCTTCAGCGACGGCGTCAGCAAGGCCGCGCCCTCACTCACGCTCACGAGCGGCACGCCGGTCACCGCCGGCTGCCGCACGGTGAAGGACGCGCACGAGCTGGAGCTCATGCGCCTGGCGTCGGAGGTCACGTTGAAAGCCTACGCCGCGGCGCACGCGGCGCTCGCCGACGGCATGACGCAGAACGACTTCGCGCGCCTGGTCTCCGCCGCGCACACGAAGCTCGGTTTCCAGGGCGGTGCGGGCGTGCAGGTGGGGCAATACTCGGCGCTCCCCCACGGCTCAATCACGCCGCAGACGATCCGCGAGGGGACGATCCTGCTCATCGACGGCGGCTGCACCGTCGAGGGATACCAGTCGGACATCAGTCGCACGTTCGTCCTCGGCAGGGCCACCGACAAGATGAAGCAGGTGTTCGAGATCGAGAAGCAGGCGCAGGCGGCGGCGCTCAAGGCCGCGCGGCCGGGCGTCGCCTGCGAGGCCGTCGACGCTGCCGCGCGCAAGGTCATCGTCGACGCCGGCTTCGGCCCCGACTACAAGTACTTCACGCACCGCGTCGGCCACGGCATGGGTATGGACGGCCACGAGTGGCCGTACCTCGTGAAGGGGAACACCCTCCCGCTCGCGCCGGGCATGACCTTCAGCGACGAGCCGGGCATCTACATCCGCGGCGAGTTCGGCGTGCGGCTCGAAGACGACATGATCGTCACCGGCGGCGGCGCCGAGCTGATGACGCCGCAATCGGAGTCGCTCGAAAAGCCGTTCTGAAGGAACGAGGAGCGAGGAACGAGCAACGAGTAGACGCTGGGGCGCAGAGTCGGCAGGCTCACAACCTGGAACTTACTCGTTGCTCGTCACTCGTTCCTCGTCACTCGTTCCTCGTTCCTGTTCTTTCACACACGTCACGAGCGACCAGATCTTCGGGAAGTTCACCTTCTCGATCGACACCGGCGTCAGGCCCGCCTGCGCCACGAGCGCGTGGAGATCGAGATCGGCCTTGAAGCCGACATGGACGGTGAGCGGTGAGATCGTCCGCTCGACGCGCGACACCACGGGGTTCGCGCTGAGGAAGTGATTGAGGAAGATGATGCGGCCGCCTGGCCGGCACACGCGGCGCATCTCGCGCGCCACCTTCACCGGATCCGAGACGACGCTGATCAAATACGGCGCGTAGACGATGTCGAAGGTGTTGTCGAAGAACTGCAGATCGGCCGCGTCCATCCGCGCCAGGCCGATGTGCTCCACGCCCAAACGCGCGACCCGCTCATGCGCTTTCTCGAGCATCGGCCCGGACAGATCGATCCCGACGACGGCGCAATCGGATGGATACAGCGCGACGTTCACGCCCGTCCCGACGCCGACCTCGAGCACCCGGTCGCCAGGCTTGAGCGCCATTCGCTCGATGGCCCGCCGCCGGCCCGCCTGCAGCGCCGGCCCGAACGCCAAATCGTAGAACACCGCGAGCTTTTCGTAGACTCGCTCGACGAAGTCGTTCTCGACGGCGGCGACTGAAAGCTGCGCCGTGCCGGCGCCCGAGGCGAGCAACTCCGCCTCGGCACGCGTCTTTTCGGTATCGAAGAGCGTCATCAGGGCCATGTCGGACCATCGGGCCGAGCCAGCTCGGCCCTACGGGTTCATTCTGCGGGCCGAGCCCCTCGACTGGCTCAGGGCAGGCAAGCTCGGCCCCTACCTACGGGTTGCCCGCATCGGCGCGACGATTGACCCACGTGAGCACGAACGCGGGCGGCAGGTTACGGACGACAAGATGCGCGACCGGCGTCGAGCCCAGGCGCGCGCGCAGGTCGCGACGGAACGCCACGGCGGGCGGCAGGCCGTACGCGTGCAGGTACTGAAACGTCGTGAACGTCCCGCCCATCCGCAGCGTCTCGCCTACCGCGTCCAGAATCAGTCGTGTCGTCGAGGAAGGCAGGCTCGCGAACGGCAATCCCGAGATGATGTGATCCACCGGCGCCAGGCCGCGTTCGGCCACCAGCGCCGGCAGCGTTTCCGCCGACGCGCAGACGCAGTCGACCTGCGGCCACTCGCGCCGGACGCGCTCGACGAACGCCGGCTCGATGTCAACGCCCAGATACCGCGCGCCCGGCCCCATCCGCTCGACGATCTCGCGCGTGAAGACCCCTGTGCCCGGCCCGAGCTCGACGATGCGCACGGCTCGGGCCAGATCGAGGCCGCCGACCATTTGTCGCGCGAGGGATTGCGAGCTGGGGGCGATCGCCCCAACCGTCCGCGGGCTGCGCAGAAACCTGCCGAGAAACAGCAGGTGTTCGGGCCAGCCGGACCAGTCTGGCGGGTGCTGCCCCATCGACCGACCACCGCCCCGGCGATCCGGACCCCCGGATTCGCGGCCCGGACTATACCACATGGCCGCTCAGAGGACGTCCTCCAGGACGGCCAGAACCATGTCGAAGTTCCGCGCCGGCATCGCGATCTGTAGGCCCTGCACCATGCCCTTGAGCTCGCGCGCGATCTCGCGGGCGATGGCCAGGCCCTCCGCTTTCGCGGCCTCGGCCGTGTCGGCGGCGCGCATCCGATCGACCAGCTCGACCGGCACCTGCACGTCCGGCACCTCGTTCGCCATGAACTCGGCGCGGCGCAAGCTGTCGAACGGCGACAGGCCCGCGAGGATCGGGATGCGCGCCTGCTCGATCCGCTTGAGGAAGCGCTCGAAGCCGCGCACATCGTAGATGGGCGCCGTCAGGGCGAATTCGGCCCCGGCTTCGACCTTGTACTCGAAGCGCCGCACCTCTTCCTCGAAGTTGATCGCCGAGGGGTTCGCGGCCACGCCGATCAGAAAACCGGTCGGGTGTCCGATCGGCTGACCGCCGACGTCGAGCCCATGGTTGAGCCGCGAGACCACGTTCGTCAAGCCGATCGAGTCGACGTCGGACACGGTCGTGGCGTCCGGATAGTTGCTCGTGCGCGTCGGCTCGCCCGTCGTGAGCAGCAGGTTGCGCAGGCCGATCGCGTGCGCGCCGAGCAGGTCCGACTGGATGCCCATGAGGGTGCGGTCGCGACACGCGTAGTGCATCAGCGTTTCGATGCCCGCCTGCTGCTCGACGAGCACGGCGACCGACAGGGCGCTCATCCGCGCGCCGGACCGCGGCGCGTCGGGCACGTTGACGACGTCGACGCCGCGGATCTTGAGCTGGCGCGCGCGCTCGACGACGCTGTCGGCCTCGTGCCCCTTGGGCGGGACCAGTTCGACGGCGATCACGAACGTGCCGCGCGCGATGGCGTTCGCGAACCGCGATTTGCCGGCGAGCGCCAGCGGCTCGACGGCGGGCGCGGCGGCGTCGCGCACCGTGACGGCCGGACGCGCGGCCGGGGCGAGCGAGCGGACCGCCGCCTTGATCTGCCGGATGTGTTCCGGGGTCGTGCCGCAGCAGCCGCCGACGAGCTTCACGCCGTTCAGAATGAAGCGCCGCGCGTAGGACGCCATGTACTCGGGCGAGGAGAGGTACAGGTTGCGGCCTTCGATCTCGCGCGGCCGGCCCGCGTTGGGCTGCGCCGCGAGCGGCGCGTCGGCCGCGCGCGCGATGCGCTCGACGGTTTCGAGCATCGCCGCCGGCCCGACGCTGCAGTTGACGCCGACCACGTCGGCGCCGCGGCGCGCCAGCTCCGGCGCGAACGTTTCCGGCGGCGTGCCGTCGAGGCTGTTGCCGTCTTCCTCGGTCGTCATCTGCGCCACGATCGGCAGGGCGCACAGGGCCTTCACGGCCGTGAGCGCCGCGCCAATCTCGTTGAGGTCGCGGAAGGTTTCGAGGATGAACAGATCGACGCCGCCGTCGAGGAGCGCCTTCACCTGCGCGCGATAGATCTCTGCCGCTTCGTCGAGACCCAGCTTGCCCCACGGCTCGACGCGGATGCCGAGCGGCCCGATGGCGCCAGCCACGTACGCGCGGTCACGCGCCGCGTGGCGCGCCAGCCGTGCGCCGTGCGCGTTGATGGCGTGCACGTGGTCGGCCAGGCCGAAGGCGGCGAGCTTGATGCGGTTGGCGCCGAAGGTGTTCGTCTCGATGACGTCCGCGCCCGCGCGCACGTACTCCTGATGGACCTCGGTCACCAGGTCGGACTGCGTCAGGTTCAGCTCGTCGAACGAGCGATTGAGGAAGATGCCCTTCGCGTACAGCATCGTCCCCATCGCGCCGTCACAGACGAGCACGCGCCGCTGAAGCTCCTCGAGAAACGGTGCCAGCGCCATGGAACCTATCGCGTGAGCGGTACCGATCGGGCGGGCGAAGGCGTGGCTGCATCCGGGACGAGCAGATCCGTCTTGTCCAAGATGAAGTCGTCCTTGCTGTACACGGCCAGCTCGTAGTCCTTGCCCAGGAAGATGGCCGACACCGGGAAGGCT
>CAYHSN010000132.1:0-8370 GCA_964359235.1 uncultured Vicinamibacterales bacterium
ACGATGTTGCCGCGCTTCTTGTTGACCTTGATGACGCGCATCCGGAGCTCCTGCCCCCTGAGCGCGTCCAGATTGCGGACGGGACGGACGTCGATCTGCGATCCCGGGAGGAAGGCCCTGACCCCGATGTCGACCGCCAGGCCGCCTTTGATCCGCTCGATCACGCGGCCGATGACGACCTTTCGCTCCGCGTAGGCCTTCTCGACCTCGTCCCAGATCTTCATCTTCTCGGCCTTCTCGCGCGAGAGCACGACGTAGCCCTCGCGGTCTTCGGTCCGCTCCAGCAAGACATCGACGATGTCGCCGGCCTGGACCGTGACCTGGCCGTTCTCGTCCAGGAACTCTTCGACAGGAATCAGCCCCTCGGACTTGTAGCCCACGTCCACCACGACCTCGGACGCGGTGACCTTGAGCACCGTCCCCTTCACGACCTCGCCTTCCGCGATGTTGCGGAAGCTGTTATCGTAGAGGCCCAGCAGACGGGCATATTCCTGCGGGTCGAGCTGTGGCTCGTCGCTCATGGAAAGACCCGATACCGGGGCTTTCGCGGCGGCTTCACCTCCTTGTTTGGTCTCCGTGCCGTTCACTTCATCAACTTTCGACATGTGGTGCGGGTCCTCCCTATCAGGCGTTTGCCGGTATTTCAGCTCCGGCGGGCTGAGGTTTGCCTTTCGGCAAAAACCGTAAGCAGCAGAGTATACGTCACTTATCGAGAGGCGGTCAAGGAAAGGGCGTCCGGCGATGGCCAGCAAACCCAGCAGGCGGAAGCGAGCGGCGGCGCGGCGGCGCGCCGCGAAGGCACCGAAGTCGAGGCTCCGGAAGCCGGTCCGCAAGCCGTCAGGCCGCGCGGGGACGCGCAGAGGGGCGCGGACCGTGAAACGAGCGAAGAGACCGGCGGCGCGCGTGGCGGCGCCCCGGTCTGCCACCGCGCGCAAGGCTCACCCGAAGATCCCACCCGGTCTGCAGCGCGAGCGGCGAAGGCTCATCGAGGAGCCGGAGGCGCCGACCGAGACCCCGGCCATCGCCGAGACCGCTCATGCCAGCGACCGGCTGGGGACACAACTGGGGGCGGATCAGGCGGTCACCGGTGGCGATCTCGACGCCAACTGGACGTCGGCGTATTCATCGGGCGACGAGGCGCCAGGCGGCGACAACCCGACCCCGGGTCAGGATCGGGTCGATGACATCGGCCGCGCGCTCGGTGTGCGCTATCCGGACGAGGAAGAGCTGCGCGGATCGGACAAGATCATCGAACGCGACCGGCACCGCTGGGAGTGGGACCCGGCATCAGCGGAGGATCTCCGGGAGCGGGCTGAAAGAGATGAGCAAGAGAGAGAAGAAGAGGAAGAGAAGGGACAGTGAACCGGGACGCGACAGCAGCCTTGCCTGGACGACTCGGATCACCCTTTCCACGACGTCATCAATCGGCAGACCAGTCGTGTCGATGTGCACCGCGTCGGCCGCCAGCGTGAGCGGTGAGGCCGCGCGCGTGCGGTCCAGGTGATCCCGCTGCTGCAGCGCGCTCGCCACCTCGGCGACGCCGCTCGTGCGGTTGCTGGTGTGCGCCGGATCGTTCGCGCGGCGGCGCGCGCGCTCCTCGGGTGACGCGTCCAGGTAGATCTTCACGTCAGCATCCGGAAAGACCACGGTGCCGATGTCCCGCCCTTCCATCACGATCCCGCCGTTTTCGCCCATCGCGCGCTGACGCGCGACGAGCACCTGCCGCACGCGCGCGAGACGCGCGACGCGGCTCGTCGCCGCGTCGATCTCGGGCGTCCGAATCGCCTGCGTCACGTCGTGGCCGTCGATCCGCACGGCATTCCCATCGATCTCCAGGACCGCGGTGGTGGCGCCGGGGGCCCCCCCGGGCGCGGGGGGCCGATAGGCGCGCGCGGGCCCGGTGCCCCCCCCCGGCATCCCCCCCCACCCCCCGCCCCGGGGGGGGCGCGCCGCCCCCCCCCCCGGACTCGTCGTCCAGATCGACGCGCGCGTCCAAGGCCCGCCACGCGACCGCGCGGTACATCGCACCCGTGTCGACGTGGCGGTAGCCGAGCCGCCGCGCGACGGCGCGCGCGACGGTGCCCTTCCCGGCGCCGGAGGGGCCATCGATGGCGATGACGAGGGGTTTCATTCGTAGTAACGAGTAGCGAGGAACGAGGAACGAGTGCCCGCCCCCGATCTTGTCTATTATGGTCTGCGATGGCTCGGCGACGAACACTCGCCCTCGCGCTTGCGACGGTCGTGGTCGGCCTCGGCGCGGCGTTCGTCCTCGCGCGGCCGTACGCGCGGGCGACGGGCATCTTCGTCCACCTCGTCGGCGGCGAAGGCTGGGCGCGCACGGCCGCCGATCTCATCAACGGCCGTCAGGTGGCCGAGGCGCCGGTGGCGATTCCGTCACGCCACGGTTCGATCCGCTCCCGAACCTATCGCCCCAACGCGATGGCGGGCCGCGCGGTGCTCGTCATCCCCGGCGTCAACCCGGCTGGACTGGACGACGGGCGGCTGGTGACATTCGGACGCGCGCTGGCGCGCGCCGGGCTCACGGCCGTGACGATCGAGCTGCCGGATCTCACAGAGTACCGCATCACCGCGCGCGACGTCGATCGGATCGAGGACGCCGCGGTCTGGCTGTCCGGGCGTGACGACCTCTCGGGCGCCCGCCCATTCGGGCTGTTCGGCGTCAGCTTTGCCGGTGGCCTCAGCGTCGCGGCCGCCGGGCGACCGGCGCTTCAGGGCCGACTGGCCTGGATCGTGTCGTTCGGCGGCTACGGCGATCTGCCGCGCGTCCTCAGGTTCCTGTGCGTCGGCGAGCTGCCCGACGGCACGCGCGCGCGTCCCCACGACTACGGCCTCGCCGTCGTCCTGCTCAACGTCCTCGATCGCCTGGTGCCGGCGGATCAAGTTGAGCCGCTGCGCGCCGCGGTCCTGACATTCATGGACGCCTCGTGGCTCGACATGACCGACAACGCGGCGGCCCAGCGCACGTTCGCGCGGGCGCGTGAGCGGCAGGCCGCGCTGCCGGAGCCGGCCGCGGCGATCATGCGGTGGGTGAACGACCGCGACGTGGGCACGGCCGGGCCACGCATGCTGCCGTACGCGTTGGAGATCGGCGCGGATCCGGCGCTGTCGCCCGAACGCTCGTCGCCGCCCGACGCGCCGGTCTATCTGCTGCACGGCGCGCACGACAGTGTGATTCCGACACAGGAGAGCCAGAGGCTGGCCGCGTGGCTGCGTCCCCACACGCGCGTGCGCGTCCTCATCACGCCGCTCATGATTCACGTGGAGGCGGAGCAGGAACGGAAGGTCGGGGACCTGTGGAGGCTGGTCAGGTTCTGGACGGGGGTGCTCAGAGAGTAGGAACGAGGAATGAGGAACGAGGAATGAAGAACAGGGAACAAGTAGAGGGCTGTCGGGAGAGACGGGGCTTTAGTTCCGTCGACCGCCCGTTCCTCGTTTTTCGTTCCCCGTTGCTTCGTGCGCGCGTCCACTCGTTCCTCGTTCCTCGTCCCTCGTTCCTCCATGCGTCAGTTTCCTGAGCGCCGCGACTTCCCGTTCCGTCAACTCCCTCACCTGCCCTGTTTTCAGCCTCTCATCCCGAATCGGACCGATGCGCACCCGCCGCAGGCGCATGACCTGGTGGCCCACGATCTCGCACATGTTCCGCACCTGACGGTTCCGTCCTTCGCGCAGGGTGATCGACAGGATCGACTGGTCGCCGCCCTTCAGCTCGGCCGCGAGACGCAGATCGGCCGCCGCCGTGCGGCGTCCCTCGAGCCTCACGCCCCGGCGCAGGCGATCGATCGCGCGATCGTCGGGCACGCCTCGCACGCGCACTTCGTACTCGCGCTCGACGCCGTGTCGCGGATGCGTCAGCCTCGCGGCGAGGTCTCCGTCGTTCGTGATGAGGATGAGACCCTCAGAGTCGAAGTCCAGCCGGCCGACCGGATAGAGATACCCGCGAACCTTCTGCTTCGCCAGGAGGTCCATGATGGTCGGCCGCCGCTGCGGATCGGAGCGCGTGCACACGTAGCCGCGCGGCTTGTTCAGCAGGAAGTAGTGCCGCGTCGTCTTGGTGCGAACGCGCCGCCCGTCGACACGGATCTCGTCGCGGCCGGGATCCGCTTTGGCACCCAGCTTCGTGACGGTCTTGCCGTTGACGGTGACGCGCCCCTGAACGATCAGGGTTTCAGCGACGCGCCGCGAGGCGACACCGGCGGCGGACAGGAGCTTCTGGAGACGTATTCCTGATTCGTGCATGCAGACTTGAGGATTGCAGATTTGGTGATTATCAATCAATCCTCAAATCTCCAATCCAAAAATCTTCAATGCACCGACTCTTCCTTCTCGCCCTTCCCCGGCTCATCGAATGGCAGAGCCGCGGTGGTCTCTGTCGGTGCGGTCAGGCCCGACGGTGGCTCGAAGCCGAGCGCCTCGGCCAGGTCCTCGATCCGCGGCAGGTCGGTGAGGTCCTTCAGACCGAAGCGGTCGAGGAACTCGCGCGTCGTGGCGTACATGAACGGCCGGCCGACGACCTGCTTCCGCCCGACGATCTTGATGAGCCGCCGCTCGATGAGCGTGCTCAGGACACCGGCGGTGTTGACGCCGCGGATCTCGGCGATCTCGGGCGCGGTGACCGGCTGCTTGTACGCGATGACCGCGAGCGTCTCGAGCGCCTGCACCGACAGCTTCAGCGTCTTGTGCTCGTGGAAGAGGCGCCGCACCCACTCGTTCAGCTCGGGCTTGGTGACGATCTGGTAGCCGCCGGCCACCTCGACCATCTGCAGCCCGCCCGGCCGCGCGTCGTAGTCCGCCTTCACGGCCGCGAGCGCCGCATCGACGTCTTCTTTCGGCTCGCTGTCGAGCAGCTTGTGGAGCATCTTCGGCGTCAACGGCTCTGGCGACGCGAAGATCAGCGATTCGATGATCGGCTTCAGATGGTCAGACATGCCGTTCCGTGGTCTCGGGCCAAGCCCTTCGACGCCGCTCAGAGCAGGCGAGCTCGGCCCCTACGCATTCCTCGTTCCCCACGACGCCGGCCCTGAAGGACCGGCCTACTCGTTCCTCGTTCCTCGTTCCTCGTTACTCGTTCCTTTCTTGTCTTTGTCAGGATCCCCGAGCGGCCTCGGCGCATCCGCGGGGCGCGCGCGCCGGTACACCCGGATCGGACCGAACGAGCCCGCCTGGAAGACGCGCACGAGCTTCAGCCGGATCATCTCCAGCAGCGCCAGGAACGTGACGACGAACCCCGGGCGCGTGTTGACGTCCTCGAACAGGTCCTCGAAGCCGCACGCCTCGGTTTCGGAGAGCCGCGCGTAGAGCATCTCGATGCGCGATTCGATCGAGATGTACTCGGCCGGGAGCGGCACCCTCGGCCGCTGCTTCGCGCGCTCGATGACGGTTCGGAAGGCCGCGAGCAGGCTGAACAGATCGACTTCGATTTCCCGTTCCGGCGCCTCGCCCGCGATCTCGGCGACCACCTCGTCCGGGCGCCGCCATTGCGCACTGCGCACGGTTTCGCGCTCGTGCAGGAGCTCGGCCGCCGCCTTGTACTTCTGGTGCTCGAGCAGGCGGCGCACCAGCGCGTCGCGCGGGTCCTCCTCGGCGTCCTCCTGAGACGGATCGGGACGCGGCAGGAGCATCCGCGACTTGATGTGAATGAGTGTCGCCGCCATCAGCAGGAACTCGCCCGCCACGTCGAGGTCCAGCTCCTGCATCAGGTCCAGGTACTCGAGGTACTGAGAGGTGACGAGCGTGATGGGAATGTCCCAGATGTTCACCTCGTGCTGCCTGATGAGATGCAGCAGGAGATCGAGCGGCCCCTCGAACATCTCGAGCTTCACGGGGTACGCGTCGAGAACCGACTCGAATTCCTGCGGATCTTCCATCACTCGTCCTGGCGGGGCCCCTTCGCCCCGCGCCGCTCCGCGCGCCCGCTCCCTCGTTCCTCGTTCCTCGTTCCTCGTTCCTCGTTCCTCGTTCCTCGTTCCTCGTCCCTACCGGTACCTCAGTCTCACCGCGTCCCTGACCCGCTCCATCGTCTCGTGCGCGATCGTGCGGGCGCGCTTCGAACCTTCCTCGACCACCTCGCGCGCGAAGCCGGGCCGCCCGGCGAACGCGGCGCGCCGCCCGTGGATCGGCTCGAGCACCTCGTTGATCGCGCGCGCGAGTTTCTGCTTCACCTCGACGTCGCCGACCGTGCCGGCGCGGTAGCGCGTCTTGAGGTCCTCGACTTCGTCGGTGTTGGGGTTGAATGCGTCGTGGTACACGAACACCGGGTTGCCCTCGACGGTGCCCGGGATGTCCGCCCGAACCCGCTTCGGATCCGTGTACATCTGCATCACCTTCTTGCGCACCGTCTCGGCATCGTCCGCGAGGTCGATCGTGTTGCCGTAGCTCTTGCTCATCTTCCGGTTGTCGAGCCCCGGCAGACGCGGAAACTCGGTGAGCAGCGACTGCGGCTCGACGAAGACGTTCCCATAGAAGTTGTGGAAGCGGCGGACCACCTCGCGGCTCAGCTCGAGGTGCGGCACCTGGTCCTCGCCGACCGGCACGTAGTTGGCGTTGTACATGACGATGTCGGCCGTCTGCTGCAGCGGATAGCCGAGGAACCCGATGGTCGACAGATCCTTGTCCTTGAGCTGTTCGATCTGCTCCTTGTAGGTCGGCACGCGCTCGAGCCACGGAATCGGCACGATCATCGAGAGCAGCAGGTACAGCTCGGCGTGCTCGGGCACCATCGACTGCACGAAGATCGTGGAGCGCTCCGGATCGAGACCCGCCGCCATCCAGTCGGCGACGTTGTCGTAGGCCGACTCGACGATGTCGCTCGTGTCGGCGTAGTTGGTCGTCAGGGCGTGCCAGTCGGCGACGAAGTAGAAACAGTCGTACTGCTCCTGGAGGGTCGCCCAGTTGCGCAGCGCGCCCGCCAGGTGTCCCAGATGCACTTTGCCCGTTGGGCGCAGGCCGGACAACACTCGCGGTTTCACGGAATGAGCACCCTCGTCAGCGAAATGGCCGGCCCGAACACCACGACATCGAGCGCGCCGGTCAGGAGCAGCGCGTAGAGCGCCAGAAAGCCGTACGGCCGGACGATCGCGTCATAGCGATCGCCCAGGCGCGGTGGAAGCAGTCCCCCGAGCACGTTGCCACCGTCGAGCGGCGGCACCGGCACCAGGTTGAAGAGCGCCAGCAACACGTTCAGGTGCGTCGCGAGCAGCAGACCCGTCGCCAGCATTCCGCGTGTGCTCTCCGGCGCCGTCATCGTCAGGCCGCGCAGCGCGGCGGCCGCCAGGATGGCCATGACGACGTTGCTGACCGGTCCGGCTGCGGCAATCAGCATGAAGTCGCGTCGCGGATCGCGCAGCGCGCGCGGATTGACGGGCACCGGCTTCGCCCAGCCGATGATCGGCAGACCGCTCACGAACGCCACGATGGGCAGGACCACCGTGCCGACGAGATCGATGTGCACGATCGGGTTGAGCGACACGCGGCCGAGCCGGCGCGCCGTCGGATCGCCGAGGCGGTCGGCCGTCCACGCGTGCGCCATCTCGTGCACCGTCAGCGAGCACACGAGAACCAGGAACGTGATGAGCACCCAGCCGAAGTCGAAGTCCAGCAAGCGCTTAACAGAGTAAGGCAAAGCGGGGATTCCGGCAAGCACCAGGGAATTGCATATTGAGAGATTGCATATTGAAGGATTGGGACGAATCCGCCAATGCGAAACCCTGAAATCCTGAAATATGAAATCCTAACCGACGGTGAAGTGGCGCAGGATGGCGTCGGCGGCCTTCGCGCCCACGACGGCGGTCAACTCTTCGCGGGTGGCGCGGCGGACGCCGGTGAGACTGCCGAAGCGCGTGAGCAGCGCGCGCCGTCGGCGCGGGCCTACGCCGGGGATGTCGTCGAGCGCCGAGCGCAGATCGCGCAGCGTTCGCGCCCGCCGGTGGAACGTGACGGCGAAGCGGTGCGCTTCGTCGCGGATCCGCTGCACGAGCCGCAGCGCGGGGCTGTCGGCCGGGAGCGCGATCGGCTCCGACCGGTCGCGCGTGTAGATCAGCTCCTTCTTCTTGGCGATGCCGATCGCCACCAGGTTCGCCAATCCGAGCTGCTCGAACGCGTGATACGCGGCTGACAATTGTCCTGTGCCGCCGTCGATGAGCACGAGATCCGGAAACGGCCCGCCGTTCTCGAGCAGACGGCGGCACCGCCGCAGGACGACTTCCTCCATCGACGCGAAGTCGTCCAGCACCCGGCCACTCGTTTCTCGCTCCCCGTTCCTCGTTCCTTCGCGACCCGATTCCCGAGACAGCATCTCTTGGCGCTCCGCCGCTCGCAGACTCGCGCGTCGCGCCGGCCGCAGGCGCTGTCCCG
>CAYHSN010000133.1:0-8365 GCA_964359235.1 uncultured Vicinamibacterales bacterium
TCGTCGGCGGCGTGGCCGTCATCAAGGTGGGCGCGGCCACCGAGACCGAGATGAAAGAGAAGAAGGCGCGCGTCGAGGATGCGATGCACGCCACCAAGGCGGCCGTCGAAGAGGGCATCGTCCCGGGCGGCGGCGTCGCGCTCCTGCGCGCCTCGCGGGCGCTCGACACGCTGAACGTCTCGGGCGATCAGGCGGTCGGCGCGGCCATCGTCCGGCGCGCGATCGAAGAGCCGATGCGGTGGATCGCCGCCAACGCCGGCCAGGAAGGATCGATCGTCGTCCAGAAGGTGAAGGACATGAAGGACGACGAGGGCTATAACGCGCAGACCGACAAGTTTGAGAACCTGGTCGGCGCGGGCGTCATCGATCCCACCAAGGTGGTGCGGTCGGCGCTGCAAAATGCGGCGTCCATCGCCTCGCTCCTGCTCACAACCGAGGCGCTCGTCGCCGAGATCCCCGAGGAGAAGGACAGGACCCCGGCGCCGCCCGGCGGCGGCATGGGCGGGATGTACTGACGATCGACAATTGACGATTGCTGATTGCTGATTGGTGATCGCGAAAGGTCGGAAGGCCTGGTGGGAGCAAGTCCTGCCGGGCCTTTCGTCTTTCTAGAGCTGAACGCTGTGAGCTGAAGGCTTACCTGAGCGTAAACGTCAGCTCCACCCCGACCAGCACGGCCACCGGCTGGCCCATGCGCGTGCCGGGGACGAACCGCCACTGCCTGACGGCCTTCATGGCTTCCTGGTCGAGACCGAAGACCGCGTCGAGCGAGCGGACCACTCGGACCTCACCGACCGATCCATCCGGCAGCACGACCGCCTCGAGCTCGACGAGGCCCTGGATCTTGGCGCGCATCGCGTCGGCCGTGTACTGCGGCTTCACCTCGCGTAGGATACGCGGCACGCTGACGCCATTGCCCGGACGGTAGACGCCTCCCCCGGTCCCACCGCCGGAGCCGGGTCCAAGGCCGGGACCAGACCCCGGACCGATGCCCCTTCCCGTGCCCGTGCCGGCGCCTCCTCCGGCTCCGCGTCCCTGCGAGCTGGGCGCTCCGGCGGCGTCGAGCGTGCCGGGCAGGGTCTGCGTGCCCGCGGCGAGCGCGACCGCGGGAATCTCCAGCGACGGAAGCTGCTCCGGAGGAGGCTCGGCCTTCGGCGGCTCGGGCGCGCTCAGGTTGACGGGTTTCGCCACAGGGACGCTGATCTGGTCGCGGCCTGGTAATTCGATCTTGCGCGGGGGCTCGGGCGACGTGTTGCCTCCGCCGCCGCCGCCCCCGCCGGGCCCTTTCTGCGCCAACCAGATGATGTCGTAGAAGGTGAGATCGGGCAGATTCGGGGCGATCTGCGACATCGGCACGGTCCGGGCGATCACGTACGCCAGCAGGACGATCCCGACATGCGTCAGGACTGACACGCCGAACGCACCGCGCAGGCTGCGTCGAGTGTCCGCGAGCAGAATCGACTGTTCGGAGAGGAATCCGGGCTGCCGCACGACACCAGGCTCCGCGGCCGCGGCCGCGGTCGCATCCTGGCTGACGCGTGCCTTGTGGTCCTTCATCGCCTCAAACCGGTGTACAAGGTATTGTCGCCAAAGGGTGTTCCACTAGGCAACTGCAAACTGAATGCCCAGCGGCACTTCCTGTTTCTTCGGATTTCGGCGACTCCCCTGCCCTCAGTCACCGTGAACTGTCTTCTCTATGTGACTCCGGTCGGGCTTACTTGGTTTCTCTCGCGGCGTCAGACGCGCCCCGTCCACGCCCCGATCGCGGCGTTCCCGCCGCCGTAAGCGTGAAGGGTCGCCAGGGCGTCGGCGGCCCGGGGATCGCTCTCGATGGCGACGAGGACACCGCCCCGTGTCGTCAGGGTCTCGAAGATGAGGCCGTCGTGAGGCTGGAACCCGACGCGGCGCATCGTGGCGGCCAGGCCATTCTTCACGAGTCCGGTATCACCGGCCTGCAGCGCCCCCACGAGCGTGCCGGCCGTCACGGCCATGCCGAGTCCCTTGACATCGAGCGCTGCGCCGTCTCTGCCGAACACGCGCCTCACGAGATCCGTGACCTCGGGCGTCTCTTTCGCGATGATGCTCATCGATTCCGCCGCAAACCCCTGGCGGCCGAGTGCCTCGACGCCGCGGTTCGCCCACTCGACATCCTGAAACACGCCGATGGTGAATTGGCTGGTGATCACATCCGGCATCTGGGCGCCTTTCGTCAGTCCGTCCTTCGAACCATTCTACAATGCTGCGAACGCGAATCCACCACATGGCTGATGATGTCGCGATCGTCGGCGCCGGGCCGGCCGGCGCATGGGCGGCCTGGCGGCTCACCCGTCTCGGCGCGCGCGTCACGATCTTCGACGGCAGCCATCCGCGCGAGAAACCCTGCGGCGGCGGCGTGACGAAACGCGCGCTCGATCTGGTCCGGCCGGCGCTCGCCGGCGTGTCGCTGCCCTCGGTCACGATCGCCGCGGCCCGGTTCGAAGTCGACGACATCTCGGCTGACGTGCCCCTTGCCGAAGACCCCAGGCCGGATGGCGGCCTTGCCGTGTTCTCGCGCGCCGCGTTCGATGCCGCGCTTCTCGACGCGGCCGTTCGGGCGGGCGCGACCCACGTCCCTGACAGGGTGACCGATGTGAACATGGCGCCTGGCGGCGTGGAGCTGCGGACCGCCGCGCGGGTGCATCGCGCCGCGTGGCTCATCGGCGCGGACGGGGCGAACAGCCTCGTTCGCCGCCGGCTGGCGCGTCCCTTCGCCCGCAGCCAGCTCTCCGTCGCGACGGGCTACTTCGTCCACGGCGCCTCTGCTCCGGAAATCGTCGTCCGGTTCGAGACCGATCCGTCAGGCTACATCTGGTCGTTTCCCCGACCCGATCATCTCGCCCTCGGGATCTGCGCCGAGGCGAACGGCGCACAGCCGGGTCCGCTACGGGCGCGCCTCGCGAAGTGGGCGAGCCGTCGCGGACTCGCCACGGGCGCGCGGCTTCAACCCTACTCGTGGCCCATTCCCTCACTCCGGACCTCCGACTGGGAGCATGAGCGCGCCACGGGTGAACGCTGGATTCTGGTGGGCGACGCCGCGGGTCTGGTGGATCCCCTCACGCGCGAAGGGATCTTCTTCGCGCTGCAGTCGGCTGAGTTCGCCGCCGACGCCCTCGGCGCCGCCAGGGATGGCCCGCGGATGTACGAGGCGCACCTTCGCTCGGCCATCTACGGCGAGCTGAGCCACGCGGCGCGACTGAAGGCGGGGTTCTACCAGCGGCCGTTCCTGCGGTTGCTGATCGAAGCGCTGACCCACAGCGCGCGCGTGCGCGGCGTGATGGCCGATCTCATCGCCGGCCGGCAGCCGTATGCGACGCTGAAGCGGCGGTTACTCGCGACGCTCGAATTCGGTCTGGCCTGGCAGTTGCTGAAGACGTGGCGAGGATGAGCGGACCTCTCAGCATGGCTGGCCGCGCGGGCCGTCCGGCACGCGCCTCCGAACGGTGATAGAATCCCCATACAGCCCGCGAATCGACCGGTGTGCGCGTGGCCGCTCAAAGGAGCCAGATATGTTCGGGTCGCTCGGCCTGCCCGAGATGCTCATCATCCTGCTCATCATCATCCTGCTCTTCGGCGCGAGCCGGCTGCCGGAGATCGGGCGCGGGCTGGGCAAGGGCATCCGGAACTTCAAGGAATCGGTTCGCGACGGCACGAACGGCGAAAAGAAAGACAACGCCAACTCGTAGGCCTGCGATGCGGTGACTGGCTGCGCACCGCCGCGTCAGTCCTCGCGCGTCAGATCACCACCCGGCCGTCTCCCACTCTGCGCGTCACTCGCTCCCGATCCAGGTACTCCAGCAGCGGAATCGCGAACTTTCTCGAGATGCCGTAGCGATCCTTGAACGCCGGCACGTCGATCGTCGGCGGCGCAACGGCGCCCTTCTTGAGTGCCGCGATGTCGGCCTTCAGCCGCTCGAGCGCTTCCGCGTGGAACAGCACTGTCTCGAGTCTCACCAGCACTCTCTGCCGCACGAGCAGCGCGATCACCCGGTCGGCGATCTCGGCGGTCGCGCCGGATGCCGCCCGCAGCGACGCGATGTCGGGTGGCGCCAGCGCGCCCGCTCGCAGCGCGTTCTCGATGACCTCACGAGCGCGCTGTTCGGCCGGCGACAGCGACACCTGATGCCCGGCCAGCGCGACACGATCGCGCGCGACGATGCGCCCCTCGGCCGAGAGATCGGCGATGACGCGCGCGAACACGGCTGGACTCGCCCGGCCGAACAACCGTTCGCGCAACTCCTCGCGCGGCACTCCCTCCGAGAGCGGCTGTGCTCGATGATGCGTGCCGAGATCGGCCAGCAGGCGACCTTGCAGATTCGCCAGGACGCGCGGCGCGACGAGCGCGGCGCCCGCCAGCGCAGCCCTTCCGGCGCGGACCAGTCGCTCGACCGTCGCGTCGAGCATGCCCGGCGGCACGCCGGCCCGGCTCACCAACATGAGCACGGGCAACCCCGCCGCGCCACGCTCTTCCACCATCGCGGCGATCGCCTCGTCCAATCCGACGTCGCCGGGCTTCCCCGCGTCCAGACGCTCGAACCGCCGGCGGCCTGCCGCGGTGCGGATCGCGCTCCGCGGAGGCCGCGGATCCAGTATCACGCCGCCGCCGATCGTCAGCGGCGGCGAATACGCGCGCGCGATGTAGCGGTCGCCGCGCGTGACCACGACCGGACTTTCGAGCCGCAGTCGCACGTAGGCCTGTTCGCCCGGCTGCAGCACCTGAAGGGGTCCGGGGCCACTCTCGGCGCCTGCGTCACAAAGGCCGGCGAGGGCGATGCGCCCCAGCGCCTCCATCGTGCCGTGATGGACGCGCACGCGGGCGCCGTGCTTGAGCGGCCGCGCCGAGGGCAGCAGCTCGAAGATCGCGTCGGCGCGGTCGGTCGCGTCGAACGCCTCTGGCGTCGCCAGCGTCTGTCCGCGTCGGACCTCGGCCACCTCGACACCGCCGAGATTGATGGCGACACGCTGTCCGGCGGCCGACGCCGGCCGGGAGAGACCGTGCACCTGCACGCCGCGTACCTTGACGCGCCGATCGGCCGGCAGGAGGGCGAGTTCGTCGTTCTCCCTGATCTCACCGGACACGAGCGTGCCGGTCACGACCGTGCCGAAACCCTTGACCGTGAACGCGCGATCGATGGGCAGCCGCGCGGCGACGCCTTCCCCAACCGGCTTCCTGTGCCGGATGGCGCCCTCGCGCACCAGCCGCAGCATCGCCTCGCGCAGCGCCGGCAGCCCCTCGCCCGTCTTCGACGAAACCGGCACGATCGGGGCTTGCTCGAGGAACGTGCCGTTCACCAGTTCGCGTACCTCGAGACGCGCCAGCTCCAGCGTGTCGCGGTCGACGAGATCCGCCTTGGTCAGCGCGACGAGGCCGCCCGACACGTGCAGCAGCCGGCAGATGTCGAAGTGCTCTCGCGTCTGCGGCATCACCGATTCGTCGGCGGCGACGACGAGCAGCACGAAGTCGATGCCGCTGGCGCCGGCGAGCATGTTCTTGACGAACCGCTCGTGGCCCGGCACGTCGACGAGCGCAACGTCGATGCCCTCGGCCTCGAAGTGCGCGAACCCGAGGTCGATGGTGATGCCGCGCGCCTTCTCTTCCTTCAGCCGGTCCGGATCGATCCCAGTCAGCGCGCGGACGAGCGCGCTCTTGCCGTGATCGATGTGCCCGGCGGTGCCGAAGACGACAGAAGACATGGGGGGGATGGCTGATTGTCGATTGCTGATTGCTGATTGCGATGACTACTTCTTCCTCTTCGCGCGTTCGCTGCGTCCCGGCCTTTGTGTCCGCCGCGGCTCACGCTTCGGGCGCGCGTTGCTCCGGCGCGGCCCCCGCCGGCGCTCCGACTCCCGCACGGCGTCGAGGATGTCGACGAGGCCGAGCGCGATCTGCCGCTGCTCCATGTCGACGCGAACGATCTGCACCGTCACCTTATCCCCGAGCCGGTAGACCTTGTGCGTGTTCTCGCCGCGGAGCACGTGTTGCCGCTCGACGAAGCGATAGTAGTCGTCCGCCATGGTCGAGACGTGCACCATGCCTTCAACGAAGTGCTCGACGAGCTCGATGAACAGGCCGAACGCCGTGACGCCCGTGACGAACCCTTCGAAGACGTCGCCGACCTTGTCGGCCATGAAGCGCACTTTCTTCCACTGCGCCAGTTCGCGTTCGGCCTCGCTTGCGCGGCGCTCGCGCTCGGACGTATGCCGCGCAATCTCGTCCATGTCCTCGGCCTGCTCCGCTCGGCGCTCCTCGCTCATCCCGCGCCGCGCCTCACGCAGGATGCGATGCACGACCAGATCCGGGTACCGGCGAATCGGCGACGTGAAATGGGTGTACGACGTCGCCGCCAGGCCGAAGTGTCCCAGATTCGCCGCGTCGTACCGCGCCTTCTGCATCGTCCGCAGCATGAGGAACGCGATCGGTTTCTCTTCCGGCTTGCCGCGGATGCGTTCGACCAGGCTCTGGAAGTGCCGCGGTCGAAGCGCGCCGGCCGGCGCGGCCAGGCTGTACCCAAGCGACGAGATGAACTCCTCGAACTCGGCGACCTTGAGTGGATCGGGCTCTTCGTGAATCCGATAGAGCATCGGCACGCCCGCGTCCTCGAGGTGCTGCGCGACGGTCTCGTTGGCGAGCAGCATGAATTCCTCGATGAGACGATGCGCGACGTTGCGCTCGAGCGCGACGATCTCCTCCACCAGCCCCTCGTCATCCAGGATGAACTCAGGTTCCTTGAGATCGAAGTCGATCGACCCGCGCCGGTGCCGCCGTTCGTTCAGGATGTGGAACAGCTCCCGCATCAGCTCGAAGCTAGGCACGAGATGTTCGTAGCGCGCGATGGTTTCAGGATCGCGGTCGGTCAGGATCGCATTGACCTCGGTGTAGGTCATCCGCGCGTCGCTGTTGATGACGCCGTCATGGATCTCGTGGCGAACCACCTCGCCGTGGCGGTCGACCTCCATCAGGCAGGACTGCACGAGCCGATCGACGTGCGGATTGAGGCTGCAGAGACCCGTCGAAAGATCGTGCGGAAACATGTGCACGGCTCGCTCCGGAAAGTACACAGACGTCGCCCGTTCGTAGGCCTCCTCGTCGACCGCCGTGCCCTCGGGGACGTAGTGCGAGACATCCGCGATGTGCACGCCGAGCAGATAGCGGCCGCTCGGCAGCCGCTCGATCGTGACCGCATCGTCGAAGTCGCGCGCCGTCTCGCCGTCAATCGTGACCGTCGTCAGCGACCTGAAGTCGGTGCGGCCGCGCCGGTCGCGCTCGCGCACGTCGGCGCCCAGACGCCGCGCCTCCGCCTCGGCCGCGTCGCTGTGAGCATCGACGATGCCGTACTTGCGGATGATGACCTCGGTGTCTACGCCGGGTGCGTCGAGCGGGCCGAGCACTTCGGTCACGCGTCCGAGCGGACCGCGGGTGGCCGTGGGCCAGCGGGTGATCTCCAGTGTAACCATGTCGCCCGGCGTGGCGCCCCGGTCTTCGCCTCGCGGGATGTGCACATCCATGATCAGGCGCCGGTCGAACGGCACGACGAACTCAAGGCCGGACGGATCGACGTCGTAGCGCCCGACCAGCTTCGCCGCGCCGCGCTCGAGAATTCGGACGATGTGCCCCTCGGCGCGATCGCCCTCGCGGATGCGCTCGATTCGTGCGACGACCCGGTCGCCGTGCATGGCCTGGTTCAGGTTGGCCCCGGCGATGAAGATGTCGCCGCTGATGTCATCCACGGGCCGCTCGGGGACGACGAAGCCGAAGCCGCGCGGGTTGGTGACCACGCGGCCGACCACCAGGTTCATCCGGTCGGGCAGACCGAATCGATGTCCGCGCACCTCGACGAGCTGTCCTGAGCCCACAAGCTGCTTGAGCTGGCGCTTGAGGCCGGCCCGCTCGTGCTTGGGAATGCGCAGAACCTGGAGCAGTTCCTTAGCGGTGGCTGGGTGATCCACTCGGTCGCGGATGGCGTTGAGCAGTTCCTCAGGGGACGGCATCCCTTTCAGTGTATATCTGCCGGGGCTCGGGACTCGGGGCTCGGGGCCCGGAAAGGCAAATGTCAGAAAACCCAACTGACGGGCCGGCGCCGCCGTCTACAGGCTGTGTGACGGATGCGGGGCTCCGCGACCTCGTCGAGCGGGCACGCCGGGGAGACACCGAGGCGTTCGGGGACCTCGTCGATCTGCACCGGCAGGCGGTCTACCGGGCGGCGCTGGCCGCGTTGAGATCGCCGGAGGACGCCGAAGACGTCGCGCAGGAGGCGTTCGTGACGGCCTTTCAGAAGCTCGACGGGTTTCGCGGGGAGGCGAGCTTCAAGACCTGGCTGCTCACGATTAC
>CAYHSN010000134.1:0-2198 GCA_964359235.1 uncultured Vicinamibacterales bacterium
CGTAGCACGAGTCGCCGATCGTGCGCAGCAGATCGAGCGGCGGCTGCTCGCAGAAGCCGCCTTCGAAGACGACGCGGATGCGATCCTGCGCGGGCGCCTCGCGCGCCTCGATGAGCGGCAGCGCCTCGGCCAACAGCGCGTTGTGCTCCTCGCGCGGGACGAGGCCGCCGACGCAGGTCAGGACGTACGACTCGTGCACCGCGAGCTTCCACGGCGTGTCGCGCCGGATTGCGTAGAGCCGGCGCAGCAGGCGGCGATTCTCGTTGAACACGCGGATCGACGCGCGCAGGTCGTCGTCGGTCACCGGACGGCCCGCGACCTCTTCGATCGCGCCGCGTATGCGGTCGTACTCCGCGCGCAGGTAGATCGCCGCGTGCGCGGAGGTGGCGTTCTGCGGCAGATACAGGATGTGGCACGGGTACGCGGCGTTCCGGCTCCAGATGGCGGCGAGGTTCCTGGCCGCATCGCAGATGGGGTGGCTGACGAACAGATCCAGCTCGAGCCGTCCGCTCAGGGCGAGCTCGAGCGAGGTCTTGAGAATCGAGCAGAGATACGACCCGAAGCGGGCTTCGGCCTGGCGCGCCTCGATCTGCGCGCCGCGGATCTTGACCGGCAGCAGACCCGCCGCGTGCGCGATCTCTTCCGGAAAGTACACCTGGAAGTGGCCCAGGACCTTCCCGCCGGCCTCGCGCCAGCGGCGCACGGTGGAATAATCGGCGTCCTCGGCGACCTGCTGCGCCTCGGTCAGGATCTCTTCGAGCGACCGCCCGGATCGGTCGTCCAGGAGAGATGTCACCATCGCGTCACCAGGGTCTCGTACTCCTTCAGCATCGTGTCGAAACGCTCCATGTCCACGGTGCGGGCAATCGCCTGATCGATGGCCGCCATCCTCCCGGCGAGCATCTCGTCTTCCGCAGGCGTCAGCAGGCCCGACACGTCCTGGAAGTAGTGATCCTCGATCCGGATGTGCTCGCGAATCATACGGACGTAGTCGCGGGCGCTCGCGGCGAACGCCTGTCCGGCGTGCGCATCGCCCGCGCGCATCCGCGTGAGCGCCGCGTGCATCTCGCGCAGATAGGCGTGGTTCGCCTCGTGCTGCTCGCGGAGCGCCGCGATGGGACTCGAGTCGGGCCCGAGACCGTGCTGCGCGAGGAGCGGAAACAGATGATGCTCCTCTTTCGCGTGATGGCAGTTCGACGTGAAGTGCTCCGAGAAATCCATCACGTCGCCCAGCAGGCGCGTCGGGACCTCCTGCCCGCGGTCGAGCCGATCGGCCACGGCTTCGATCACGGTCGCCATGCGCTTGATCGTCCGGTGTTCGTTCAGAAGCAGGTCGACCGACTTCACGCGTTCCTCCACTGAGGCGGGCGCTTCTCGATGAACGCCTTCACCCCCTCGACGGCGTCGTGGGTTTGCATCAGCCGCTCCAGGTACACCCGCTCGAGGTCGGCCAGGACCGAATGCGCCGCGACGCGCGCCGGACCGCGCGCGCCGAGCGCGGCGTACCGCAGCGCCGCGGCCGAGCGCGGCGCCAGATGCGTCTCGAACCAGCGGTCGACCGCCTCGTCCAGCTCGGCGGCGGGCGTCACAAACGCCACCAGACCCATCTCGACCCATCGCGGCGCCGGGATCTGTTCCCCGGTCAGCACCACCTGCGACGCCCGGGCGGCGCCCACCTTCACCGGCAGCAGCGCCGTCGCCACCGGCGGAAACACGCCGAGCGCGATCTCGGGCACGCCGAGGCGCGCGGTGTCGGCCGCAAAGATGAAGTCGCACCCGAGCGCGATCTCGAAGCCGCCGCCCAGACACAGCCCGCGGACGATCGCGGCCGTCGGCGCCGGCACCGCGAGCAGATCGCGGACGAGCCCGTGCAACTCCGGCAGCACCTGCCCGATCTCGTCCGGCAGGTGTTCCTCGACGCTCGCACCGAAGCTGAAGTGATCGCCGGCGCCCTCGATCGTGACGAACTTCACGCCGGCGTTCTCGCGGATGTCGGCCAGCGAGGCGCGGAGCGCGGCAATCACGTCGGCCGTGACGATGTTGCCCTTCGGGCGGTCGATCACCAGCCGGAGCTGCTGGCCGTCGTGCCGCGAGGTGATACGCAAGGGTGGCATCGGTGAAGCTTTCAGCTTTCAGCTTTCAGCTCTCAGCTTTCAGTGTGGTCACAACTGAAAGATGAGCGCTGAGAGCTGTCAGCT
>CAYHSN010000134.1:2208-8051 GCA_964359235.1 uncultured Vicinamibacterales bacterium
TGATACGCAAGGGTTGCATGGTGAAGCTCCCAGCTCCCAGCTTCCAGCTTCCAGCTTCCAGCTTCCAGCTTAGAGCATTCAGCTCTCAGTGTGATCACAACCGAAGGCTGAGAGCTGGGAGCTGGAAGCTGGGGGCTGTCAGCTACTTCGGATGAATCGCGCGGAACATCTCCTCGTCCCACGTCTCGCCGCGCGCGAGCCGGCGCCGAAGCTCGATGAAGTCGACCTCGCGGCGCCCGGGCGGCCCGTCGTTGAAGGCCCGGAACCCGGCGCGCGCCTCGGTCATCATGTTCAGCGCGAGCCACGAGCGGTTGGTTTCCGAGTTGCGCTGCCAGTGCTCGAGCTTCTTCTTGCGCAGGCTCTCGAGCGTCTTCGACAGACAGTCGGGCATCGTGTGGAGGAGCTTCGTGGCCAGGTCCTCCACCGCCGCGTCGAGCGGCGCGAGATCGATCTCCGACGTCTCCACGCGCGCCTGCGCGGCCTTCCTGGCCTCGCCCGCCACGAACTCGCCGTACACGATCGCGCCCGTCTCATCGATCCACCGATCGGTGACGACGAACGGGTTCGGCATCACAAGTCCGTCGTGGCGCAGCACCGGCACGACGCGGTTCACGAGGCCGAGCCGCGCGGCCTTGTACGCCGACCAGTGCTCGCAGAGCGTGCAGCTTTCGATCGCATGGCCGATGCCCACGAAGAGGTGCAGAAAGTCGGTCGATCCGCCGTCGGGCGCCGACCCGTGCTTCGGGCCCGCCTGCCCGAAGCGCGCGAGATCGGAGGCGATCGAGAAATCGCAGGCCATCCCCAGCTCCTGGCCGCCCGCGATCCGCATGCCGTTCACGCGATTGATCACCGGCTTGTCGCAGAGCAGAATGGTCGTCACGGCGTCGTTGAAGATCCGCATGTACTGCTTGTATTCCGTCGGCCGGCCCGCGTAGTACTCGGCGTACTCCTTCGTATTGCCGCCGGTGCAGAAGGCGCGCGTCCCGACGCCGGTGAACACGACCGCGACGACGGAGCGGTCCACCGACGCGTCGCGGAAAGCCAGGATCAACTCGCGCAGCGCCTGCGTCGTGTAGCTGTTGAGCTGCGACGGGTTGTTCAGCCAGATCCACGCGTTGAAGAGGCCGGCGACGGGCGCGCCGCGCTCGTCGAGCACGGGCTTCCGCTCGTAGAGAATGGCCTCGTATTTCGCGTCAACGAGACGGTGGTCTTTGAGTTCCATAGGCGTTCCGACTACGGAATTACGATTGCTGATTGCTGATTGCTCAGCTTCCGACACTCAACACTCAACACTCAGAGCCTGTGAAGAAACCGCCGTAGCGCCGGACTTTAGTCCGGCCTGTCGGGCGCATCTGAAGATGCGCGCTACACGACGGCGATTTCTTCTCAGGCTCTCAGCAATCAGCAATCAGCATTGACCAGCACGATTCTCCTTGCGACATGTTTCCCCGCCGCCTGCTCGGCCAGCACGGCCGGGCCCTCGGCGAGTGGCCGGCGTTCGATGAAGGGGCGCACCTGCACTTTACCCGAGATGACCAGGTCGATGACAGCCGGATAGTGCCGCGGGCTGCAGCCCCAGCTCCCGAACGCCGTCGCGTCGAGCGCCATCAGGTTCGACAGCCGGATGTCGGGCTTATCCATGGTGAAGCCGATCACGCCGAGCGTCGCCGACGGCGCCAGGAGCGCCCAGGCCAGCTCCTGCCCCGCTGCCGTCCCGCTCATTTCCATGATCCGCCAGCGCGACGACACGATGCCGCTCTCGGCGAAGAACCGCTTCTTGATCGTCTTCGCGTCGGTCTCTCGCGGATCGAACGTCCACCGCGCGCCGAGCGCGGCGGCGCGCGCGCGCTTCTCCGGGTCGACGTCAATGGCCGCGACCGAGGCGCCGAGCGCCCGCGCGATCTGGACCGCGTAGGTCCCAATGCCGCCCACCCCGACGATCGCCACGAAATCCCCGGCACCAACGCCCGCGCGCGCGAGCGCCTGATACGGCGTCGTCACGGCATCGGCCACGACCGACAGCTCCTCGAGCGCCAGACCGCCGAGGTCCGGGCCGACCGGCACGAGGTGCCGCGCCGGAACGACGAGGTGCGACGCGAAGCCGCCGTGCAGGTCGTTGCCTGGCATGAGCTGCGCCGAGCAGGACGTGTCGCGGCCGGCCTGACAGAGCGCGCAGGTGTCGCACGGAATCACGGCCGGGACGATGACCGCACGGCCGGCGAGGTGATCGTGAGGCGGCGGCGCGAGCTCGACCACACCCGCGATCTCGTGGCCGAGCACGAGTGGCAAGGCGCGGCGCGTTTTCACCGCGCCGCTGTAGAACGTGATGTCGGTATGGCAGACGCCACAGCCGGCCACGCGGATGCGGACTTCGCCGGATCTTGGTTCGGGGATGTCGAACTCGCGCAATTCGACGCAGCCGGGCGCCGTCAGAAACAGGCCCCTGGCGTTCATTGCGGGCATGAAGATCCTCGTCCGCCGGAAACCCGGCAGTCCTGCCGCGAAGGCTCTCACGAGACCTCAGCCGTAGCCTATGACACGCGTCATAGGCAGACGCTGGGGTTTGACCGACGCTGTGCGTGAAGGCGCGCGCGCGCGGGCTTCGCCTCACGCCGAAATCCCGGCACACGACGCGACGTAAGTGGACGCTCCCGCAAACGGCATGCCCGCGGCCGCGGGCACATTGTTTGCGTCGCGTCATCAGACGTCGATCGAAGTCACAAGAGGAGCGGGCGATGGGCACCGGAACCTTCGTGATGGCTGCGCTCGTGATCGTGACCGGCGTGTTCGCGGTTTGGGTCCTGAGGGGCTACCTCCGGCAACGAGGCGATCGGCTCATCACCTGCCCGGAGACCCTGAAGCCGGAAGCCGTGCGGGTGGATGCGGGCCACGCGGCGGTCACGAGCCTGATGGGTCACACCGAACTGAAGCTGAGCGACTGCACTCGCTGGCCCGAACGGCAAACCTGCGGACAGGACTGCCTGTCGCAGATCCAGGCGACGCCTCACGGCTGCCTGATTCGCAGCCTGGTGGCGGACTGGTACAAGGGCAAGACCTGCGCGATCTGCGGGCGGCCTGTGGGCGACCTCGAGTGGATGGAGCACACGCCGGCGCTGATTGATCTGCACCACCTCGAGCACCGGACGTCCACGTGGGAAGAGATCCCGCCGGAGCGCGTCTTCGACGTGATGGCCACGCACGCGCCTGTCTGCTGGAGCTGCCACGTGACGGAGACGTTCCGGCGCGAGCACGCGGATCTCGTGGTCGATCGGCCGTCGCTCGCCGAACCGGCGCCGCCACAACAGGCAAGGCACTGAACTGGTTCCAGGCTGGACCTTTCCTGCCCCCCACTGGCTGCCGGAAGTTCGGAGCCGCGGCCCGCACCCTCCGCACGCGCGCGGTCAGCCCGCCTGATTCCGGGGTGTTCCGGCCCGAGTACGGGAATTGCTTGCCTCCCCTGACACGGTCGAAGTCCCTGCGCAGCCCCGCGATATCGGATTGATGCGCGAACCCGGGGTATGACGCCCGTCATTCAACGCGCCGGGCTGGTGATCCATGATCCCGACCTGGGAGTGATGAGGGACATGCCGGTTCGAGTCCAGCTTCCCGACGTCGAGCACTGGAAGCGTCAGGTCAAGTGCCAGGCCGGCTGCCCGGTCGCCACCGACGCCGGACGCTACGTGCAGCTCATCGCGGACGGCCGCGATCGGGACGCCTTTCTCGTCGCGCGCGCGCCGAACCCGTTCGCGTCGGTCTGCGGGCGCGTGTGTGCGGCGCCGTGCGAGGACGCCTGCCGGCGCGGCTCGATCGACGCGCCGATCTCCATTCGCGCCCTCAAGCGCTTCGTCACGGAACAGTACGGCGTCGAGTCGATCCGGCCCGACACGCAGGATCGCCTGCAAGACGCCGGCGTCGACGAGGGCAACCGCTATGCGGGCCATCTGCCCGTCACGTTCCACCGAAAGGGCCCGGCCGGAACGCCCGCGAAGCGCAAGGTCGCGGTCATCGGCGCGGGACCCTCGGGGCTCTCGGCGGCGCACGATCTGGCCCTGCTCGGCTACGACGTCACGGTCTTCGAGGCCGCGGGCGAGCCCGGCGGCATGATGCGCTTCGGCATTCCCGAGTACCGCCTTCCGCGCACGCTGCTGCGCGCCGAGATCGACAAGATCGTCTCGCTCGGCGTCACCCTGAAGCTCGGCGCGCCGCTCACACCGGACTTCGGCCTGCGCCAGCTTCGGGCCGAGGGGGTCGAGGCCGTGTTCCTCTCGGTTGGCGTCTCGCGCGGCCGCGATCTGCAGGCGCCCGGCGTCGAGCTCGACGGCGTCGTCAAGGCCATCGACTACCTGCTCAACGTCAACCGCGGCTATCGCATGGATCTCGGCCGCCGCGTGGTCGTGATCGGCGGCGGCTTCGTGGCCTTCGACGCGGCGCGCACGGCGCTGCGCATCGGCCGCGAGGAAGGCATGAGCGCGCGAGCGGAGTGGGGCTTCGGGGTCCCCGCCCCTCGACAAGCTCGGGACGGTCCGAGCTCGCCGAGGACCGCGAGCGAGCGCGCCCGGCGGGGTGCAGGCGCCTCCGCAAGCTTCGGCGACCCTAGACGAAGCTCAGAAGAGCGGAGTCTGGGGGTCCCCGCCATAGACGAGGAAGAGCTTGGCGCCGAGACCGACGCGCGCGTCAAGGAAGCGCTCGACTCGGCGCGCGCGGCGATTCGCGGCGGCGCGACCGAAGTCACGATCGTCTCGCTCGAGAACTTCGACGAGATGCCGGTGCTGCAGACGACGCAGGGCCACGAGGAGTTCGAGGAAGCGAAGAAGGAAGGTGTCCGCTTCATCACGCGGCGCGGCCCCAGACGGTTCCTCGGCTCGGGACGCCTGACGGCGATCGAGTTGCGCGCGGTGCGCTCGGTATTCGATCCCGACGGCCGCTTCAACCCGCAGTACAACGACGACGACACGACGACGCTCGAAGCCGACGCGTGCGTACTCGCCATCGGCCAGAAGCCCGACCTCTCGTTCCTCAAGCCGGACGATGGCGTCGAGCTGACGCCGGGCGGCACGATCCGGATCGACCCGAAGACGCTCGCCACCTCGGCGGCGGGCGTCTACGCCGGCGGCGACGTGGCGTTCGGTCCGCGCAACCTCATCGACGCGGTCGCCAACGGCAAGCGCGCCGCGCGATCGATTCACGAGCAGCTCGCGCGCGAACAGGCCCGCCTCGAGGTGCGCGTCGAGATCGAGAAGCTGCCGACCTCGCGCTACCGCATGATCGCCGGCTTCGAGAAGGCCGACCGGGTGACGCCGCCGACCCTGGACGTCGGCCGCCGCACGGGCATCGCGGAGGTCGAGACGGGCTACGACGCCGAGGCGGCCCGGCACCAGGGCGCGCGCTGCCTGATCTGCCACGTCCAGACGATCTACGACCCCGAGCAGTGCGTGCTCTGCAACCGGTGCGTGGACATCTGCCCGGAGTACTGTCTCGCCATCGTCCCCTTCGAATCGCTCGATCTGGACGACGCGACGCGCGGTGCACTGCGGGCCCGCGCCCAGGCGAATGGGTTGCCGCTCGCCGCGATGATCAAGGACGACGAACGGTGCATCCGGTGCGGGCTGTGCGCCATCCGCTGCCCGACCGACGCCATGACGATGGAACGGTTCACGATCACGGAGCGATGGGTGGAACGCGCCTGAGCGGCGCGGGGCGCCGGGGCCCCCGCAAGCGAAGGCGCTTGGCGGGGTGCAGGGGTCCCCGCCAATCCAGATTGGAACGGTTCACGATCACGGAGCGATGGGTGGACAACACGTAGGGTCCGGCTTCAGCCGGACCACGCCTGCCGGGTTGAGTAT
>CAYHSN010000134.1:8061-8364 GCA_964359235.1 uncultured Vicinamibacterales bacterium
TTTTTACGGTTCAAGGACCCCGGTGGTTTGGGTGCACACGGTGTTGGGCCGGGATCCCCCCGCACCACGACTGCCGGGTTGAGTATGAGCGACAACCAGACCCCGAAACCCGATCGGCGGGAATTCCTGATGAAGCTCGGCCTCGGCGCCGGTATCGCGGGCATCGCCACGCAAGGCGTGGCGTCGCTCCGATCGCTCGTGCCGAACGTCTCCTACGACGCGCCGACCACGGTCAAGCTCGGCCCGCCCCGCGACTATCCCGACGGGCGGAAGTTTCGGTCGGACGCGCGGCTGTGCGTCTTC
>CAYHSN010000135.1:0-1309 GCA_964359235.1 uncultured Vicinamibacterales bacterium
TCGTTCCTCATTCCTCGTTCCTCGTTCCTTGAGTGTTCTTCAGGCTAATCAGATTCGCCAGCAGCCGGTACGCCCCCTCGGTGCCGGCCGGGAGCTGGCGCCACAGGCCGAGACCGAGGTAGATCCAGCGGCCCTTGCCCACGCGCGCTTCCACCAGCGCGCCGGTCTTCACGCCGGCGTTGTACGGGAACGGATCCTCGAGCTGCACCAGATCGACGTAGCGCGCATCCCGCTCGCCGAGGAAGTAGAGCCCGCGCTCCTGCACCCAGGCCGCCCACGTCTCGGGCCCGATGCGGTTAGGCGTCGTGAACACCGGATGCGCCGGCACGAGCACCTGCACCGGCGCGTGCTCGTCGGTGACGCGGTTCGAGCTGACCTTGGCGGGATACGGTCCGTACTGCGCTTCATTAAACTCGAACTTGTTGTACTGCACGAGGAGCGTGCCGCCCTGCTCGGCGTACTCGAGCAGCCGGTGATTGTGCGCGCGCAGATCGTCGCGCCGCTCGTAGGCCCGCACCCCGGTGACGATGACGTCGTAGCGCGAGAGATCACCCCAGGCGAGCTCGTCGCGGCCGATGAGGCTGACCTGCATGCCGAGCTGCTCGATGGCCTCGGCCACGCGATCGCCGACGCCCGTCACGTATCCGACCGTCAGGTTGCTCGGCGCGGTGACATCGAGAATCTTCACCGTCGTCTCCGCGGGCCGGACGATGTGACGCCGCTGGATGTGGGGGTACTCGACGACCTGATAGCCCTCGCGGAACGTGGCGCCGCCCAGGCGCGCGACCGCGGTGACCCGATAGGCGCCCGTCTTCGCGCCCGCACCCGGCATCACCGTGAAGCGCACCGTCGTCGCTTCGTCTTCGCGTCCGAACGAGACCGGCGCCGCCGGTGGCGTCACACGCCACCCCTGCGGCACCTCGAGCGTCACCTCGGCCGACGCCGCGCCCTTCGTGCCGTTGACGACCGTCACGCGAATCTCGCGGCCGGCGCTTGTCGAGCCGTTCGCAGCCGTTGTGCTCGTTTTCACCGGCCTGAGCGCGACAACTGGGACGATGGCGATGTCGGGGTTCGCTTCGAGCGCGAGCGCCGGCACCACCTTCAGCTCCATGCGCTTCTCGCCGCTGAAGATGTTGCCTTCGTAGCGGTACTGCACCGGCCGCTCGACCGTGACCGCGCCTTCAGGGAACTCGATCGTGAAACGCGCCTTGAACGGTGTCGGTCGGAACGCCAGCCCGAACGGCGCGTCCGGCGCGAACTCATAGCGGTCCGCGTCGGCAAGCCGCTTCCAGTAGATGCTCGTCGGCGC
>CAYHSN010000135.1:1409-2487 GCA_964359235.1 uncultured Vicinamibacterales bacterium
CGTTCCTTCTGCTCCAGCCTGAAGTCGATCTCGAATCGGGCGTCGTCGCTCAGGTTGATTGACTCGAGCCGCGACCGCAGGCTGCGGACCGCCGCCAGACCTTTGAACACGGGCGTCGTCACGGGGGTTCCCGACTCGAACGCCCGCAGCGCCGCGCCCGCGTGCATCGCGACTTCCTCGAGCCCTGACACGAGCGGCGCCGGCGGCGTCGCGCCGGCGTACTGCGCGAGGCCGGTGAGGCTCGCGTTGACGCCGTCGAAGAGCGTCTGCTCGTCGCGCCCTTTCTGACCGGGGATCGCCGTGTCGACGAGCTGATAGCGCGCGACGGCCTGCCCCGGCAGCGCGAGGAGCTGCGCCATGCCCTGGCACTTGTGCATGCTGCGCGCCTCGGTGCCGACCTCGGCGTAGGTGCGCCCGAGGAGCGGATCGCGCACCGACAGGTTCGTCGTGACGAACTTGCCCTCGGCCGGCGGCTGCGGGCCAAAGCCCGTCATGTAGTACAGCTTCTTCGGCTGCCACGGGCGCAAGCCAGCGCCAATCTGCTCCGGATACCGCGCCGGATCGCCCGCGGCCTTGAACGCTTCCTCGGCGAGCACGGCCGACGCCTGGTGGTGCTGCCCGCCGCCGCGGCCGTCCGGCCGCATGGCGGTGATGACGTCAGGGCGAATCGCGCGGATCAGGCGCACGAAGTCCCTCACGATCTCGTCGCGGCCCCAGCGCTCGAACGTCTCGTCGATGCTGAACGAGTAGCCGAAGTCGACCGCGCGCGTGAAGTACTGCTCCGCACCGTCGAAGCGGTGCGCCGCGAGCAGCTCTTCGGTCCTGAGCACGGCCAGCCCGTCGAACAGCTCCGGGCCGATCTCGTTCTGGCCGCCGTCGCCGCGTGTGGCGCTCACGAGCGCCGTGCGAATGCCCTGCCCCAGACCCATCCTCGCGAGCAGTCCGCTGTTCTCGTCGTCGGGGTGCGCGGTCGCCATCATCAGGGCGCCGGCGGTGTTGAGCTTGCGCAGCACGAGGCCCAGCCCGACGAGACTGTCGTCGCCCGCGTTCGCCAACTCCAGGAGCAGCTTGAGAATCT
>CAYHSN010000135.1:2497-8314 GCA_964359235.1 uncultured Vicinamibacterales bacterium
CGAACGCGAAGCTGCCCGGCGACGGGCGACGTGAGGACGGCTGCCGCGAGCGCGGCGGCCAGGATCAACCGTCTGTGGGTCTGGATCATCTCGAACTCGCCTGAGCGGTTTCAGAACAGATACTTGAGTCCAATTTGCATCTGTCGCTGCTGGTAGCCGGCGGTCACGCGGAAGCAGTCCGTTGACGTGCGGTCGTCAACCGAGCAGACGCGCGGCGGAATCGGCGCGACCGGATTGCCCAGCGTGTCGGTGGTCACGACGGAGTTGACCGAGCGGACGCTGGCGTTGTTGAACAGGTTCTTCGCCTCGAAGAAGAGCTCCACGCGCGAAGCGTTCGGAAACCGAAGGAACCGCGAGTACCGAAGGTCGGCGTTGAAGACCTTCCCGAGCTCGCCCCTGTTGCGCTCGACACCGTTCGGCCGATCGGCGCTGATGCCGTCCAGGTTGAGGTCACGGTTCGACCGGATGCTGAACGGCAGACCGCTGTTGGCCTGCAGCACGACGCTGAACTGGTTGTCGTTGGCCAGTCTCGCCCCGAAATTGTCGCCCGATACCTGCGGGGTGACGACGGCGCTGGCGACGAACGTGTGGGTCGTGTTCCACGACGTGTAGCTGTAATCGCGCTTCTGATCCGACGGATCCGAAATCGCCGCGGCATCCGTGCTGCCGATCACGTAGCGGCCGCCGATCACTCCGTCGTCTTCGGCCTTGGCCAGGGTATAGGAGGCCTGGGCCTGGAACCCCTTCTGGAACCGCCGGTTCATCGAGACGGTCAGGGCGTTGTACTGCGACGTCCCCGTCGAGCGGGTCTCGTTGATCGTGTCGAAGTTGGAGTCCACCCGTGTCGCGCTCGAGATCGTGCGCGAGTAGATGGGCCGGCCGTCGGGCAACGTGGCCCCGGTCGGAATCACGTTGCTGTTCAGCAGCAGCGGCAGGTTGCGCCCCGTCGAGTTGACGTAGCCCACGGCCAACGACATGTCCTCGGTGAGCGCGCGCTCGACTTGCAGGTTCGTCAGCAGGGCGTACTGGGTGTCGAAGTCCGGGCTGACGGTCCGGATGCTCCGCGACGGCGTCACGCCGGGCGGCAGACTGCTGAGCGCGCCCGGGAAGGCTGGCGCCCCCGTCTGCGTCGGCGTCACGCTCGCCGTCAGCAGTTTCGGGTTGCCGTTTTCCTGAAGGGCATCCTGGTAGAACATCCCGAGGGGCGGCTCGTACATGAGCCCGGTCGACCCGCGGACGACCGTGCGCGACTCGGGATCGAGCGACCAGGCGAAACCGACGCGCGGCGCGTAGTTGTTCTTGTCAGTCCTGAACTCCCGCGACGCCGGGAACGGCGCGTTGGGATCGCCGTCGGGCACCTGGAACACGTCGTACCGCACGCCGTAGACGAGCTTGAACGCCGGCGTGATGCGAAAGTCGTCCTGCACGAAGAAGCTGACGTAGCGCTGCGAGTAGTCCACCGCCGGATCGCCTACCGCCTGCGTGAAGCGCGTGTAGCCGAACCGGTTCGCCCCGCTCTTCGCCGCCAGGTACGCGTCGATGGTCGGGAAAATGTAGGTGGCCTGCACGTCGGAGCGCCGGAAGTCGTCGATGAACTGCACGTCGATCCCGGCCTTCAGGTTGTGCCGGCCGACGAACCACGAGTAATTGTCGATGACCTGCCAATACTCCTCGACGAATTCGGTCTGCGTTGGCGCCCCGCCGAAGTTCGCCACGCCCGTGACCGTGATGGACGGTCCCGTGCCGGCCACGGCCGAGGGCTCGCGCGGGTTGTCGCGCCGGCCGTAGGCGATGCGCAGCTCGTTCAGCTTGTTCGACGCGATCGTCGAGACCAGCTGCACGCCGACCGAATCCATACGGTCCTCGAAGTCGGTCGCGATCTCCCGCGTGCTCAGCCCGCCGCCGATGTTCTCGGGCGTCGTGTTCTGGAAGAGCGACCAGCGCGCCGACAGCCGATTGGCGGGGTTGAGCTGAAGATCGGTCTTGGCGATCAGCATCTTGACGTACTGGATCGCAGGAATCACGCCGTTGCCGAGAGCTTCGGGCTTGAGGCCGAGCGTCTGGGCCGTCGCCTGCGACACGGTGATGACCCGCCCGGCCGACAGATCGTTGCGCAGGTACTCGTAGCCGAAGTAGAAATGTGCGCGGTCCTTCCTGATCGGACCGCCCAGCGCGGCCGTGAAGTTGTCGACCTTGGTGTCGGGCTTGGGCGCCGTCGGCGCCAGGCCGAACGGCCGCGCGGAAAAGTCCTTCCGGCGAAAGCGGTAGCCGGCCTGCCCCTTGAACTGGTTCGTGCCCGACGGCGTCACGGCGTTGTAGACCATCCCGGTCGTCTGGCCGAATTCCGGCGCGAAGCCGCTCGTCACGACCTTCACCTCTTCGACCATGATGTCCGAGGGCTGGAACATGCGCAGCCCGGCGCGGTCCTTCTGCGTCGCGCTCGCGCCGTCGATCTGGTAGTTGGTCCGCATCTGCGAGCCGTTGGCGTTCATGCGCGTCGCGCCGAACTCCTCGTTCTCGTAGCCGGTGACGTTCGGCTGGAGCAGCGCGAAGTTGTACGTGTTGCGCGACACGTTCGGCAGGTTCTTGATCTCCATCGAGCTGATGGTGCGGCCCAGGTCGATCTTGGCCGGCGAGGCAATGGCCGAATCGGCGACCACCTCGATCACCTCGGCCACGGCGCCCACGGCCATCTCGAAGTTCACGACGGCGGTCATGCCCGCGCTCAGCACCAGGCCCGCGCGCTCCATCGTCTTGAACCCCTGGAGCTCGGCTTTCACGCGATACGTGCCGAGCGGGAGGATCGCTGCCCGATACGTCCCCGTGCCGCCGCTAACGGACACGCGCTCGACACCCGTGTCGGCGTTGGTGACGGTGACGGTCACGCCCGGCAGGACGGCGCCGCTCGTGTCACGCACGACGCCTTCAATGGTGCCGTTGATGGCTTGCGACTGCGCAAAGGCCGGACCGGCCAGCGCCACGAGCCAGATCAGCATCGACAAGAACCGTACACGCATTTCGCACCGCCTCCCTGACCGCTCTGATGTTCGGGACAGATCCCGCGTGCCGTAGAGTCCGGCTTCCGCCTTCGCATGAAGCTTCGGCGGACCGCCGTAGCCTTGTCCGCCTTCGCGCCAAGCGCTACGGCGAGACCTCGACGAAGCTCGAAGAGCGAAGTCGGGGCGGAGGCGGTCAGCCGGACCCCTCGGCAACACATGATCGGGGTCTGGTGAAGAAACGACTCTTAAGTATAGCTCGGCGTCACCGCAAGGACGTGATCCCCCATGTGCAGTGAGGCGTCTCATAGTCCGATAGATCGAGTATGCCCCGGTCCCGCCCGTCTCGTCGCGCCCGAGGCGGATTCTGGCGACGGCTGCGCACCGCGGTGCTCGTGGTGCTCGCCGGCGCGATCCTGGCGTCGGCCGGCACGGCCGGCTACCTCTACGTCGACTTCTCGCGACGGATTGACGAGCGCCTGTCAGGAGAGCACCGCCGGCCCACGCTGCGCGTCTTCGCGCGGGCGCCGACACACCAGGCCGGCCCGACCGACGCTCCGCTCCTCACCGCCCTCGCGGTCGACGCGCGGGCCAAGCAGCGGCACGTGCCGCTCGCCGACGTGCCGCCGTCCCTGGTGCAGGCGGTGCTCGCCATCGAGGACCGCCGCTTCTACGACCACCCGGGCGTCGACGTGATCCGGGCGACCGGCGCGCTCGTCACCAACCTGCGCGGCGACCGGCCGTACCTCGAGGGCGGCAGCACGCTCACACAGCAGCTCGTCAAGAACCTGGTGCTCACGCCCGACAAGACGCTGCGCCGCAAGCTGCAGGAGCAGTTCATGGCGATCCTCGTCGAGCGCCGGCTCACGAAGGATCAGATCCTCGAGCTGTACCTGAACGAGGTCTATCTCGGCCACCGCGGCTCGTTCGCGATTCACGGCGTCGCCGAGGCGTCGCGCCTCTTCTTCGGCAAGGACGTCAGCGCCCTGACGCTCGCCGAGGCGGCGACGATCGCGGGCCTCATCCAGGCGCCGTCGTCGTACTCGCCGCTCCGCTCGCCCGATCGCGCGCGGGCGCGCCGCGGCGTCGTGCTGCGCGCGATGGCCGACGCCGGGTACCTGACGGGCGAAGCGGCCAGCCGCGCCGCGCGCGAGCCGGTCGCCGTCGTGGCTGGAGAACTCGACGCCGAGGCGCCGTACTTCGTCGACTTCGTGGCCCAGCGGGCGGGCGATCAGATCGCGTCGGCGTACGCCGCGGGCGAATCGATCGACCTCTACACGACGCTCGATCTCACGCGGCAGCGACAGGCCGAGCAGGCCGTGCGCGAGGGGTTGAGGGACGTCGACGCGCGGCTGGCCGGGTCGAAGCGGGCGGGGCGCGTTCAGGCCGCGCTCCTCGCCATCGATCCGCGCACGGGCGACGTCCTGGCCATGGTGGGCGGCCGGTCGTACGGCGAGTCGCAATTCAATCGCGCGACGAACGCGCGGCGTCAGCCCGGCTCGGTCTTCAAGCCGTTCGTCTATCTCGCGGCGTTCGAGCGCGGCCTCGAGGACAAACGCCACGATCTCTCGCCTGCGACCCTGGTCCTGGACGAGCCGACGACGTTCGCGTTCGGCGGCAAGACCTACACGCCGAACAACTACGGGGGTGAGTACGACGGCCGGATCACCCTGAGGCGCGCGCTCGCCCGGTCACGAAACGTCGCGACGGTCAAGGTCGCCGAGTGGGCCGGCTACGACCGCATCGCGAGCCTGTGGCGGCGCATCGGCGCCCAATCCGCGCCGCAGCCCTATCCGTCCATCGCGCTGGGCGCGTTCGAGGCCACGCCTTTCGAGATCGCCGCCGCATATTCCGTCTTCGCCGCCGGCGGAACGGTCCGGCCGCCGCGGACCGTGATCAGGATCGAGCGAGACGGCCGAGCCATCGAACCGGAGCGGTCCATTCCGCGCCGCGTGGCCGCGCCGGCGCCGACCTATCTGGTGACCGACATGCTGCGCAGCGTGATGGACGAAGGCACCGGCGAAGGCGCGCGCGCCGAGGGCTTCCTCCTCGACGCCGCCGGCAAGTCCGGGACGACGAACGATCTGCGCGATGCGTGGTTCGTCGGCTTCACGCCGGAACTCCTGACCGTCGTCTGGGTCGGCTTCGACGACAACCAGCCGCTCGGGCTCAGCGGCACGCAGGCGGCGCTGCCCATCTGGACGCGCTTCATGCGGCAAGCGCTGCAAGGCCGCAACAGCGTCGCGTTTGCCGTGCCCGACGGCGTGACGTTCACCGAGATCGACCCGGACACCGGGCAACTGGCTTCACCCGCCTGCCCGCGCGCTGCGCGCGAAGTGTTTCTCGCGGGCACGGAACCAGCCGAGCCGTGCCGCCTGCATCGTACACGCGACTGGTATAATCTGACATTACTGCGCAAGCGCGAGGGCCTGCGCGACCGGTAACCAGAGACCCGGTCTCTCCCACCGGTCCACCCGGACACAAGGGACAATTGTCGATTGCTGATTGCTGATTGCTGATTGGCCTCGAGACTCGATCCTCAAGACGATGAGCGAGGAAGTGTTCGGCGCCGCGCGTGACGCCCTCGGACGGGGCGAGGTCGTCGCTCTCGTGACGATCGTGCGATCGCAGGGCTCGACGCCGCAGCGCGTCGGCGCCAAGATGCTGGTGTACGCCGACGGCCGTACGGTTGGCACGATCGGCGGCGGGTGCTACGAACACGACGCGCTCGGCAAGGCGCGCGAGGCGATCGCCTCGGGCAAGCCGAAGCTCATGAGCTACGAGCTCGCCGACGACCTGGCCGCCGAGACCGGACTCATCT
>CAYHSN010000136.1:0-8313 GCA_964359235.1 uncultured Vicinamibacterales bacterium
TGTCTTCGTGCCTTCGTGGCTGATGGCGTCTTCGTGTCTTCGTGCCTTCGTGGCTTTCTGCCTTCGCGGCTTCGTGCGTCCGTGGCTCGCCAGGTTCGTGCCCCATTCTGTCACCGTGAATCTTCCGAGGCCGCCCGCGTGCGATCACGCGATCGAGCTGGTACTTGTCGGCGACGAGCGGCGACGCGAGCGGCACGGACCCGATCCCGCCGGTGACCGGGCGTGACGATCCGGCCAGCGCGCGTCCGAACTCGCCCACCGAGGCCCACCGATCCTCTGGCCGCTTGGCGAGCGCCTTCAGCACGACGCCGTCGATCCACTCCGGCAACGCGGGCCGGAGCACGCTCGGTCGCGGCGGCTCACCGGTCAGGTCAGCACAGCGAAATCATACTCCGTGGCCCATCTGGCCTGCCCGGAACCTGCTAGAATACTCGCGGCTTTCCGTCCCAGTCGACACCGGAGGATCCACCATGCGGGCCCGCGATCGGATCAGCGCGGCGTGGCTCGTCACGCTGCTCGTTGTTGTCGCGACCGGCGTCGTTCCGGAGTCCCGGTCTCAGGCGCCGTACGCCGGCGTCTGCGCCAAGACGTGGCTCGGCCGCGAAGCGGAACTCGAGCAGTACCTGAAGACGGCCAGGGTCGAGCGAATCGAGGACATTCCCCTCGGCGTGACGAAACCGAGGCGCGCGTTCCTGGCGCCGGATGGCCTCATTCCGAGCATGGCGTGGAAACCGCTTCGCCCGGGCATCTACGATCAGCACTGGGAGAGCTACCGTTCGGAGATCGCCGCCTACGAGCTCGACAAGATACTCGGGCTGCGGATGACACCGCCGGCCGTCGAGCGCCAGATCGACGGCGCGGGCGGCGCAGCGGTCATGTGGATCGGGCCGGTGACGATGTGGCGCGACCTGAAGAGGGAGAAGCGTCCGACGGGCAACGCCTGGACGTTTCAGATCATCAGGCAGCGGATGTTCGACGACTTCATCGGCAACGACGATCGCAACCAGGGTAACCTGCTCATCGATGGTGACGGCCACCTGTGTTTGATCGACGCCTCGCGCGCGTTTGCCACGAACACGAATCTGCCGCTCAAGCTGGAGAAGATCGACGCGCCGCTGTGGGGGCGGATCGCCGCGCTGACCGAGGCGTCGCTGACCGCGGCGCTCGGCGAGTGGCTCGAGCCGAGCCAGATTCGCGCCATGCTCGAGCGGCGCGACCGGATGAAGCAGGCAATCGACAGGCTGGTTGCGGCAAACGGCGCCTCAAAGGTGTTTGTGGCGGAAGGTGAGCGAAAGTGAGTCCGGCCTCGGCCCGGAGGGAACTCCACATGCGAAGGCGTCTTGCTCGGAAGGCCACCTGGGGGTTCGTCGCGCTCGCGCTGGCGGTGGGGAGTGCGGTTGCGACATCGGGTTCGCGCGTCGGCATCGCGATCCTGCGCGCCGCGCCGCAGGACCAGTCGCCGTGCGCGTGCACCTGGATCGGGCACGAGACGGACATGGAGGAGTACCTGCGCACGGCGAAGGTCGCGCGGATGGAGGACGTCCCGCTCGGGGTGACGAAGCCGAAGCGCGGGTTCTTCGAACCTGGAGGGCCGATCGCCAGCTTCGCGTGGAAGCAGCTCCCGCCGGGCCTCAAGCAGGGGTATTGGGAGAGCTACAAGGCCGAGATCGCCGCCTACGAGCTGGACAAGCTGCTCGATCTGCACATGGTGCCGCCCACGGTCGAGCGGCGGATCGACAGCGAGCGTGGCGCGGCGCAGCAATGGGTCGAGCACGTCAAGGGCTGGGACATGAAGAAGCCGGCGCAGGGGCCCGAGCCCGGGTGGAGCAAGCAGGTCAGCCGCATGAAGCTCTTCGACCAGCTCACGGCCAACATCGACCGCAATGAGGGCAACCTCATCTACGACAGCGACTGGCACCTCATCCTGATCGATCACTCGCGCGCCTTCACAGACCGGAAGGATCTCAAGGGTCCCGCGCAGCCGGGGCGCATCGACAAGCAGCTCTGGGATAAGATGGACGCGTTGACGCTCGACCAGGTCCAGGGCGCCCTCGGACCATGGCTGGGCAAGAAAGAGACCAACGCCATCCTGGCGCGCCGGGACAAGATGCGCGAGGCCATCCGGAGGATGGTGGCCCAGCGCGGTGAGGCGTCGGTCTTCCTCCAATAACCCTCGGTTTCCGGCGGTCTGATGGCTTCTCGGACTCTCATCCGGCGGCGCCTGCCCCTCTGCCCTGTCGTCGCCGCGTGGCTCGTCGTCGCGCTGGCGGCGTCGCCGCTCGCGCAGACGGGCGCCCGATCGCGCATCGTGGCGATCGGCGACATCCACGGCGCCTACGACAACCTCGTCGAGATCCTCAAGCGCGCGGACCTCATCGACGACACGCGTCGCTGGACCGGCGGGAACGCCACGCTCGTCCAGCTCGGCGACTTCACGGATCGCGGCCCCGGCGTGCGGCGCGTGATGGATCTGTTCATCGCGCTCGAAGCCCAGTCGCGCAACGCGGGAGGCCGGGTCATCACCCTGCTCGGCAACCACGAGGTGATGAACCTGCTGGGCGAGACGCGCGACGCGACGCCGGAGATTTTCGCCTCCTTCGCCGACGCAGAGTCGGAAACCCGGCGTGAGGCGGCGTACAAGGCGCACGCGAGGCTCGCCTCGGCGCGCGCGGCGGTGCTGCCGACGGCGCCGGCGGTGTACCGCCAATCGCGCGAGGTGTGGATGGCGGCGCATCCAGCCGGGTTCGTCGAGTACCGCGAGGCGCTTTCGCCCCGCGGCGAGTACGGCCGGTGGCTCCGCTCGAAGCCGATGGTGACGATGATCGGCGACACGATTTTCATGCACGCCGGAATTCAGCCGGACGAAGGGCCTGCCAGGCTGGAGGATCTGAACACGCGCCTGCGCGACGAAATCAGGCGGTTCGACGCCTCGTTTCAACGGCTCGTGGACCGGAAGGCGGCGCTGCCCTTCTTCACGCTGCAGGAGATCCTCGAGCTGTCGGGCGCCGAGATCGACGCGGCCAACGCCGTCGCCAACGACGCGCGCGAGAACGGCCGCGATCCGGACCTGACGTCGTTCGACACGGCGGTGCTGCAGGAAGCGCAGCAGATGGTGAGGATGGGAAGCTGGTCGGCGCTCGCACCCGAGGGGCCGCTGTGGTTCCGCGGCTACGCCATGTGGGAGTCGGACGAAGCCGCGGCGAACAGGATGACGAAGCTGCTCGCCAAGTACAAGGCCGCGCGCTTCGTCGTCGGCCACACGCCGATCAGAAGCGGGACGATCACGTCGCGGTTCGGCGGGCGCGTGTTCCTCATCGACACCGGCATGCTGACGAGCTATTACCCCGGCGGGCAGCCGTCGGCGCTCGAGATCGACGGCGGCAAGTACACGGCGATCTATCTCGACAAGAAGGTGGCGCTCACCGGGATAGAGGCCGGCGCCGCAGCAAGGTAACATCCTTCCCGCGCGCGTCCTGTATAATGGCTGCCGTCTCCCTCCATCCACATGTCCGGGTCGAGGCTCGTCGCCATCGGCGTCCTGATCTTCCTGCCGACCGTCGTGTCGCACGAGTTCCGCCAGATCTGGAACGTCAACTGCTTCAACTGCCACGCGACCAATCTCGCGCAGAACTTCGACGTCGCCGCGCGCGCGTACGCGACGAGCTGGACCGAGATGGGAATCGGCTGCGAGGCCTGCCACGGTCCCGGCGCGGCGCACGTTGAGCTGACGAGGGACTGGGAAGCGGACCCGACATCGAAGCCCGCGTACGACACGAGCGCACGCAACCGCACCTGGGTCGCGTGCTGAAGATCTTCTCGCCGCGGAGCGCCGACAAGCGGCAGATCTTCAACACCTGCGCGTACTGTCACGGCAACAAGACGAACGACTTCGTCGGCATGAAGCCGGGCGATCGCTACGAGGATTACGCGCTGCCGTTCCTCGTGAGCGAGCCGATCCCGCCCGAGGATCCGCAAGGCGACTTCTGGCCCGACGGGCGGCCGACGCGGTTCAATCGCCCGCAGGCGCTGATGCAGTCGGGCTGCTTCCTCAAGGGCCAGGCGACCTGCACGAGCTGCCACTCGATCCACGCGTCGAAGTACCCGCACTCATTAAAGGTGCCGGCGTCGCAGACCGACCAGCTCTGCACGCAGTGTCATCAGCAGTTCACGGGTGCGGCGCTCGTGGCGCACACCCGGCATGCGGCCGCCTCGCCCGGCAGCCGGTGCGTGGACTGCCACATGAGCGAGGTCCCGACACCGCGGCGGCGCTCGCGCCCGTGGTGAACGCCCTCGTCGGCGCGGCCGCCGATCCCGAGCCGATGGTGCGCGTCATGGCCACGCGCGCGCTGGCCGTCGCGAGCGAGCAGACCGGCGACCGCCAGCGCCTGCCCGCGCTCACTGCTCGTCTCGTCGATCCCGTCCGCCTCGTCCGCACGACGGCGGGGGCCGCGCTGCTGCGGCTCGGCGTCACGGCGCTCGACGGCGCGGCGGGCGCCGCCCTGACGCGCGCGCAGGACGAGTACGCGGCGATGCTGCTCACCTTTCCCGACAGCGCGGCGAACCACGCGTCGCTCGCGTGGCTGGAGATGGCGCGCGGCCGGACGGCTGACGCCGAGCGCGCGATTGAGCACGCGCTCGCGCTCGACCAGAACAACCCCGATCCGCACGTGCTGAGGGGCGTGCTGCTCGCGCGGCAGGAGCGCCTCACCGAGGCGATCAAGGCGTGGAAGCTCGCGCAGAAGCTGGATCCGAAGGACCCCAGGCCGGAGCGGTTGATTACTGAAGCCGAGAAGCGGCTCCGAGATTGACGATTGTCGATTGCTGATTCGCTGAGGGCTGTTGGTCAATCAGCAATCAACAATCAGCAATCAGCAATCCCGTTCGTCCCTACTTCCCCACGCGTATCACCGCATCCCCGTACACCGCATCCAGGGAAATCACCGGCTCGCCTTTCCCCAGCGTCGCTTCCCCGAACGTCGGCCCGAACGACTCCTTCATCGTCAGCGGGATGTCCGAGGTCACGCGGCCGTTGAACGACAGCGCGAGGATGCGCGCGTCGGCTGGCAGGGCGGCCAGGTGCAGGATCGCGTTGCCGTTGAACGCGCGGAGCCTGAGCAGGCCGCCGGCCGTCAGCTCGGCCTCGCGCACCTCGACAGTGCCGAAGCCGGTCTCGAGCCGGACCGTTCCAGCGAGTCGGACGCCCTCGATCGATCCCTGACGAAGGTTCGCGGTCACCGATCCGCGCAGGCCGTCGAGCGCGATCCGGCCATCGACGACCTCGATTGACCTGAAGATCGTCCGCGCCGGCGCGCGAATGGCGATGGAGGCGCGCAGCGCACGGTCGGGCGGACCGTCGGTCTGACGCGTCGAGATCACGAGCGCGTCGGACCGTTCGTCGATTCGCGGCTCGATACGGGCGAGGTCCGCGCCCTTCTCCGCCCGGCGCTCGATCTGCACCGCGAGATCCGGCCGATCCCACGCGGTGATCGTCACATCGGCGACCGTCGCCTCGACGATGACCGGTGTGCCGGGAGGGATGGTGACCGTGCGCTCGACGCGGACGGGCGCGGACTGCGCGCCGAGGAGGACGCCGAGGGCCACCGTCGAGAACAGAGAGGCCGCGGAGAGTACCCACCACAGAGATCGCGGAGGCCACAGCGCGGCTGCGCCGCAACCAAAAAGAGAGAGGCGCATCCGCGCTAGGCGGCGGGCCGCGTGCCCGCCGCATCTAGTAATACAAACCTTCACGAAATTCTTGCCAGGAAAACAAGATTTCACGGGTTTGTATTACGGAGAACGACCAGATGGCTTTTCTCTGTGGGCTCCGCTCTCTCCGCGGTGACTCCTCATCTCCGCACCTGCGACAATTTCGTCATCGGGGGTAGCTTACCGCAGACGCTTGGCCGCACGCGGCGGGCGCCGACCAGATCCTGGTTTCGCCGTCACCCGTGCAATTTCTTCCGGACACTTCTTGTCAGCAAGACCGGCCCGGCCCGGAGCCGCCGTGCTGATCTGCAACCAACCTCCACTGTGACAACCGTTTTCCGCGGCGCGTGAACGGGCGGTTGCCGATGGCTCGATCGGCATCCAGCTTGCTCCTCATTCGAGCGGCTCGACGATTCCCAGTTCTGGAGGAAGCGATGCGAATGAGCTTGCTGGGTTTCGTCATTTCGATCACAGTCCTGTCAGCGGCGTGCAGCGACAAGGTGTCGTCGCCGCTGTCTCCGTCCGCCCTCTCCCCGTCCTTCTCACCTACCACCGCCGGCGCCGCCGCCAATGGCAGCGTGGGTTCCGGCGTCACGGCGCCGGTGGTCGGCGCAGGCCCGATTGACGAGCCGGAACCACCGGGAGACTCGCATGACGAGGAGGCGACCAAACAGGAGATCGAAGGGTTGGTTGAAGCGCTGCCGCCAGCCGCGCCAGGAACGCTCGTCGTCGCGGGTCGGACGGTGACAACCGACGCGACGACCATGATCAGGAAGGGCGACGCGACGAAGATTTTTGCCGACCTCGCGATCGGGCAGCGTGTGCACGTCAAGGGAAGGTCTGACGGCACCGCGATCCTCGCCACGCTCATTGAGATTCAGAACACACAGACCGACGCGCCGGTCAACCTCAACGGCATCATGGAGGGTGTGACCGGGTCGGCGCCGGCGTTCCAGCTCACGATCGAGGGACGTCTCGTCAAGGGCGATCACCTGACCGAGTACTTCGGCGAGGGCAATCGCGCCTGGTCGTTCACCGATCTCAAGAACGGCTCGCGCGTCGAGGTCAAGGGCCAGCAGAGAGACGGCTACGTGTACGCCGCCCGGATCCACATCGAGAAGGGCGAGGACCCGAGCCCGGACGAGCCGGCTTCATTTCAGGGCACGTTGACCGCGATGACAGGGACGGCGCCGAACCTCACACTGACGGTCGGCAGCAAGGCCGTGCGCACCAGCGCGGATACCCTCATCGAACGCAAGGGCGAACGCTGGTCGTTCGGCGATCTCCGCATCGGCTACCTGCTCCACGTCGAGGGCACGCGGAGGGCCGACGGATCGATCGACGCGCGGAAGATCCAGGTCAAGGACAATGAAACCAGTGTCACCACCGAGCTCGAGGGCGTCGTCGGCGCGCTGACGGGTGCGTGCCCGTCACTCTCGTTTGTCGTCAACGGCACGCCTGTCGTCACGAACGCCTCCACGGTGTTCGCGGGCGGCTGCGCGTCGCTCCGGAACGGCGACAAGGTCGGGGTCAAGGGCACGAAGCAGCCCGACGGCGCAGTGCTGGCGACCAAGGTGCAGTCGGAGACCCAGGACGTGTCGGCGTCGATCCAGGGCACGTTGACGGCCATGACGGGCGCGGCGTCGAGCCCGACGCTGACCGTCGGCGGCACCGCCGTCCGCACGAGCGCGGAGACCAGCGTCGAGCGCAAGGGCGACCGCTGGACGCTCGGCGATCTGCGCATCGGGTACCTGCTCCATGTCGAGGGCACGCGGCAGGCCGACGGATCGATCGACGCGCGGAAGATCCAGATCAAGGACAACGACTACACCACCAGCGTCGAGGTCGAAGGCGTGATCGCCGGTCTCGCCGGGGTGTGTCCAACGCTCACCTTCACGGTCAACGGCACGGCCATCGTGACCAATGCGTCAACTGTCTTCACCGGCGGCTGCGGCACGGTGAAGAACGCGGTGAAGGCCCAGATCAAGGGCACGAAGCAGCCCGACGGCGCCGTGCTCGCCAGTAAGGTGAAGGTCGAAGGCCAGAGCGAGTCGACAGACGCGGCGTACGAGGGCAAGGGTTATGTCGGCAGCCTGGCAGGATCGTGTCCGTCACTCAGTTTCACGCTTTCACTGTCATCCGTCGTCCCGGGCACGTCGAGCGTCAGCGTCCACACGAACGGTTCAACCGTTTTCGACGGCGCCTCGTGCGGCGCGCTCAAGAACGGCGCGAAGGTCGAAGTAAAAGGCACGAAGCAGTCCGACGCCACGGTGCTCGCGAGCAAGGTGGAGGTCCACGAGATCCCCTCGACCAGCACGAGCTTCGAGGGTAAGGGCACGATCAGCGGCCTGTCGGGCTCGTGCCCATCCGTCAGCTTCACGCTCTCACTGTCATCCATCGTCCCTGGCACGTCGAGTGTCAGCGTTTCCACCAATGGGTCGACGAAGTTCAGCGGCGTCGGCTGCGACGGCCTGAAGAATGGGTTGAAGGTGTTCGTGAAAGGCACCAAGGGATCGGACGGCAAGGTGACGGCGGCGAAGATCGAGAAGAGCTAGCCCTAATGCGTCAAAACCGGAGAGGGCTTGCGAGCGGAAGAGCCGCACCGGC
>CAYHSN010000137.1:0-8295 GCA_964359235.1 uncultured Vicinamibacterales bacterium
CCCGGTCGTTCGCCACGCCCACGCGAACTGCCGCGTCTTCGTGGCTTGTGTCGGCTTCGTGCCTTCGTGTCCTGGTCGTGATTCACGGCTGGCAGCGTGACATGCCCCAGTGGGCAAGTCGGCCGGACTGAAGTCCGGCGCTACGACTGTCGCTCACAGGCCTGAAGGCCACCGGAACAACGGGCCGAGCCCTTCGGCTCCACTCAGGGCCGGCAAGCTCGGCCCCTACGTCGGAAACCAGGACGGGTTCGCCATCTTCTTCGCGCTTCTTCGGGGCCTTCGTGTGTCCTTCGTGCCCTTCGTGACCCGTACGTCTGTCAGCGCAAGCTTCTGGCCCACGACGCCTGGAACTCCGCGTACGGGATCAGAATCCGCTGGCCGAACGCCTCGGCGAACGCGGCACCGCTGCCGAGATCCCTGAGCAGCGCGACGACGGGCGGCGCGCCCGCCTGATCCAGCAGATACCGCGCCGCGAGCGCGCTCTCCGCGTACGCGAGCTTCGCGTCCGCGCCCGAGAGTCCCGAGAAGCTCCCGTGCAGGCGTTCGAGCGGGATGAGCGCCTTCGCGTCGCGCACGGCTTCTTCGGCCCAGCCGAGATCGCCGCGCTCGAACACGCCCGCGAGTCCTTCGTTCAGCCACACGGGCACGTCGCGCGGCGCGAGGCTGCGCACGAGCGCGTGCGTGAACTCGTGCGTGAGCACGCGCTCGAACTCCTGCGGATGCTCGAGCGCCCCGCGAACTGGCACCCGAATCTTGCCGTCGAAGAGACCGGCCGCCCAACCGGGTGAGCGCGTGATGTCGCGGAACTGCTCCTGGGTGTAGAGCACAACCGTGAGGACGTCGGGCGGATAGGTGAAGAGCGCCGTGCCGACGCGCCAGTAGGCCGCCTCGAGAACCTCCAGCGCCTTCGACGCCAGCGACTCCTCGGCCGGGCCCTCGAAGAGCACGGTGAAGTTGGTGCTCATCGTCCGCCGAAACGCGTCGTGCAGCTCGGCTTCCTTGCGCCAGCGCTCGAGCCGGGCCGCGAACTGCGGATCGTCCGGCGCGCGCGCGGCCGCCTCTTCGTACACACGGATCGCGCCCTGCAGATCGTTCTCGCGGTAGAGCAGAACGCCGAGCAGGAGCGAGGCCGGCGTGAGCGCGGGATCGAGCTGCAGCGCCTGCTCGAGCTCGGTGCGTGCGACGGCCGGCTGTCCGAGCAGGTGCGCGGCCAGGCCCGCGCCGAGCCGGTAGGTCGCCGATCGCGGGTCGATGGCGATCGCCTTCTCAAAAAGCCCGGCCGCATCCTGCGCGCGACCGCCTTCGATGGCCTGCCAGCCCGCGCGGCCGAGCGTGACGCTCCTCGGGTCGGGGCCGCCCTGCTCGGCCGACAGAGGCACGGGGAGGGTGAGGAGCAGGACGAGGCCAGCGCTACCGGAACGAAGCCGCCGGCGACCTGTCATCGTGTCTCCAGTGTACGTGAGAAATGGTAAACTGCGACGCGCCGGACGCTTGGCGCGACTGAAGTCGCGCGCTACGACGGCAAGCTGGTCCGGCTGAAGCCGGATACCACCGGAGTGAGAAACCCAAAGCCTGACACTACTCACAGGAGCGTCGCGGTCATGTCTCTCGCGAAACCAACACGACTCGTCACGCTGAGCGTTGCGATTCTGCTTCCGACCTTCTTTGCGTCCGGCGCTGGACAGGCCCAGGCGCCCGTCGGCGCGACGTTCTACGCCGACTTCACGTGGCGCAACATCGGCCCCGCCAACATGGCGGGCCGCGCGACCGACATCGAAGCGGTCGACGACGATCCCGCCACCGTGCTCGTCGCGGCCGCTTCCGGCGGCGTGTGGAAGTCCACCAACGCCGGGACGACGTGGGAGCCGATCTTCGATCGGTACGGCAGCGCCAACATCGGCGACGTGGCGATCTTCCAGCCCAACCCCGGCATCATCTGGGTCGGCACGGGCGAGTCGTGCGTTCGCAACAGCGTCGGCTGGGGCGACGGCGTCTACAAGTCCACCGACGGCGGGAAGACATTCACGAACGTCGGTCTTCGTGACACGCACCACATCAGTGAAGTCGTCACCCATCCCACCAACCCCGACATCGTCTACGTCGCGGCGCAGGGGCACCTCTGGGCGCACACGGGCGAGCGCGGCGTCTTCAAGACGATCGATGGCGGGAAGACGTGGACGCGGCTCACCGGCGGCCTGCCGGAGGATGGAAAGACGGGCGCGAGCGATCTGAAGATGGATTCGCGCAACCCGGAGATCCTCTACGCCGGGTTCTGGGAGCGCCAGCGCAAGCCGTATCGCTTCGACAGCGGCGGGCCGCACGGCGGCATCTTCAAGTCGATCGACGGTGGAAACACCTGGAAGAAGCTGACGGCCGGCCTCCCGACGGGCGACACGGGCAAGATCGGCATCGCGATCTATCGCCGCAATCCGAACATCCTCGTCGCGATCGTCGAGCACGGGTTCCAGCCGGCGCGTCGCGCCGGCGACAAGCCGAACCCGGACTACGACGACCTGACGAAGCTCGGCACCGGCATCTACCGGTCCGAGGACGCGGGCAAGACCTGGAAGTACCTCAGCCGCTACAACAACCGGCCGTTCTACTACAGCCACATCTATATCAACCCGAGCGACGACAAGCTCGTGTACGTGCTCTCGGGCAGCGCCAGCGTATCGGAAGACGGCGGCAAGACGTTCGCCAGGACGCTGGGCGGCATTGCGGGCGACTTCCACGCGCTGTGGATCGATCCGAACACCCGCAGCCGCTTCTACATCGGCAACGACAAGGGTTCGTACGTGACGTACGACGGCGGCAAATCGTTCATCATGTTCGATAACATGGCGATCGGCCAGTTCTATGCCGTGACGCTCGACAACCGCGATCCGTACTGGGTCTACGGCGGGTTGCAGGACAACGGCAACTGGGGCGGGCCGTCGAACAGCCGCGACTGGAACGGCATCCTCAACGATCACTGGTTCAAGTTCCACAGCGGCGACGGCTTCCACACGACGGTCGATCCGAACGACTGGCGGACCGTGTACACCGAGTCGCAGGGCGGCAGGATCAACCGGTTCGACGCGGTGTTCCGGCAGAAGGGGAAGAGCATCACGCCGGCGCCGCGCACGGTCGTGAACTTCAAGGACGTGATGCCCGATTTCAAGGGACCGGACACACGGCTGCCGCAGAACTTCCGCTTCAACTGGAGCTCGGCGCTCACGCTCTCCCCGCACGACTCGCGCACCGTCTACTTCGGCGGCAACTACCTGTTCAAGAGCGTCGATCGCGGCGAGACGTGGACGATCATCAGCCCGGATCTCTCGACCAACGATCCGGTGAAGACCAATCCCGAGAGCGGCGGGCTCACGCGCGACGTGACGAGCGCCGAGACGCACGGCACCATCATCACGATCGCGGAATCGCCGATCGCGCGCGGCCTGGTGTGGGCAGGCACCGACGATGGCCACGTGCAGGTCACGCGGAACGGCGGCGCGGCGTGGACCAACGTACGCGCGAACATCCCCGAAGCCGCGAAGGATCTGTGGGTGAGCCGCGTCACGCCGTCGCGCTTCGCCGAGGGCACCGCGTACGTCACGCTGGACGGTCACCGCAGCGACGACTTCCGTCCGTGGATCTTCAAGACGACCGACTACGGCCGCACGTGGACGAAGATTTCGGCGAACCTGCCGGGCGATCAGCCGGTCTACGTCATGACCGAGGACGACAAGAACCCGAATCTGCTGTTCGCGGGCACCGAGTTCGCGGCGTTCGTCTCGATCGACGGCGGCGCGCGGTGGGAGCGGCTGATGAACGATCTGCCGACGGTCGCCGTGCACGATCTCGTCATTCACCCGCGCGACGGGGATCTGGTCGCGGCGACGCACGGCAGAAGCGTGTGGATCCTCGACGACATCACGCCGCTGCAGCAACTGACGACGCCCGTGCTGGCCTCCGACGCGCACGTCTTCCAGAACCGCGTCGCCACGCTGTGGCGCGGGGTGAGCCGCGGCGCGACGCGCGGCCACATGCTCTTCATGGGCCGCAACCCGCTGACGATCGATCAACGGCCGCCCGGCAACTCGCCGTCGGATCTCGATAACCGCGCCGCCGTGCACTTCTACGTGAAGAGCGGGGGCAAGGTGAACATCGAGATCACCGATCCCGCCGGCAGGGACAGGCACACGGCCGCGATCGACGCGCACGCCGGAATCAATCGCTACTACTGGTCCCTGCGATTCGATCCGACCGAGGAGCAGAAGAAGGAGGCCGAGCGTCGCCGGCAGCAGCTCGCGGCGGGCGAGTTCGGCGGGGAAGAGGGCTTCGGAGGCCGGATGCAGATCGGGACGCCGGCCGGCGCCGGCACGTACCTGATCACACTCACCGTCGGGGGCAAGACGTACCCGGGGCAGGTGGTCGTGCGTGAGGATCCGGCGCTCGAGCCGGCCCGGTAGCGAGTCGCGCGCGGCGTTGTGGATTCCCATGCGGACGCTTTTCGACGAGCTGCGCTTCGCGATCCGGGCGCTCGCCAAGCGCCCGGGCCTGACCCTGACGACGGCGCTCACGCTGGGCCTCGGCATCGGCCTGACGGTGACGATGTTCAGTGTCGTCAACGGGACGCTGTGGCGAGGCCTGCCCGTCGAGCGCTCGGATCGCGTGATGCACCTCGAGCGCGCGTTCGCCAGACAGCAGGCGGGCGACCCGGCGGTGCCGCTGCACGACTTTCTCGACTGGCGCGCCGGACAGACCGTGTTCGTCGATCTCGCGGCGTTTGCGGTGTCGGCGGTCAACGTGAGCGGCACGACGGGGCCGCCCGAGCGCTACGGCGGCGCGTACGTGACGGCGAATATCTTCGACCTGCTCGGCGTGCAGCCGCTCGTCGGGCGCGGCTTCCGGGAAGAGGACGATCGGCCAGGCGCCCCGCCGGTCGCGATCGTGAGCGACCAGGTCTGGCGCGATCATTTCGATCGGCGGCCGAATCTCGACGGGCTCGTCATGCGCGTCGGCGGAGAGTCGATGCCCGTCGTCGGCGTGATGCCCGCGCGATTCCGGTTCCCCTTCAACGAGGATGTCTGGCTCCCGCTTCGTCCCGACCCGGGTGCGGCGCCGCGCGGGCAGGGCGCCGGACTGGAAGTCATCGGCCGGCTGAAGGACGGGATGTCGCTTGCCGGCGCGCGAAGCGAGTTCGCGGCGATCGCGGCGCGCCTGGCCCGCGAGTATCCGGCGACCAACGGGGGTGTCGGCGTCGTCGTGCGTCCGTACGTCGAGAAGTTCTTCGACGCGTCGGTCATCACGCTCTTCTACATGTTCCTCGCGGGCGGCGTCGGCGTGCTCCTCATCGCCTGCGTGAACGTCGCCAATCTGCTGCTCGCCGCGGCCTCGCGGCGAACGCGCGAGATCGCCATTCGGACGACCCTGGGTGCCAGCCGGATGCGGATCATCACGCAATTGCTGATCGAGGTCTTCGTGCTGACGGCGCTGGGCGCCGCCGTCGGCGTCCTGCTGGCGGACGGCGGCATTCGCACCTTCAACGCCGCGATCGCGGGCACGAATCCGCCGTTCTGGCTCGACATCCGGCTCGACCGTATGGCGCTGCTCTTCGTGCTCGGCCTGATCGTGCTCATCAGCCTCGTCGCGGGGCTCTACCCGGCGATCAAGGCCTCGAGCGCGCGCGCGAGCGGCATGCTCAAGGACGAGACCCGTGGCGGAACCGGCCGGCGCGTCAGCCGCCTCAGCCGCGCGCTCGTGATGGTCGAGGTCGCGCTCTCCGGCACGCTGCTCGTCGCGGCCGGGTTGCTCGTCCGAAGCGTCACCAACGTGCAGGCGATCGATTTCGGGTTCTCGATGGACCGCGTCCTGGTGGGCAGCGTCATCCTCCCGCCGGCGTCGTATCCTGACGAGACGCGCCAGCGCCAGTTCTGGACCCAGTTGCTCGCGCGGCTGGAGCCGCAGGCCGGCGCGCGATCGGCGACGCTGTGCACGACGCCGCCGGGCCTGGGATCGGGACGGCTCGCGATCGCGGTGGACGGCGTGGCGTACGCCTCCGACCGTGACTATCCACTGGTGCGCACGGTCACGATCGCGCCCCGGTTCTTCGAGACCTTCGACGTCGCCCTCCTGGAGGGGCGCGACTTCGGATCGATGGACTCCTCCTCCAGCCAGCCCGTCGGCATCGTCAACCGCAAGTTCGCCGATCGCCATTTCCCGGGGGGACGCGCGCTGGGGCGGCGACTTCGAGTGCGGCGGCCCGGCGGTGAGGCCGTGCTCGCCATCGTCGGACTCGCACCGGACCTGAGGATGGGCGTACGCGATCGCGACCCGGAGGCGCTCTACCTGCCGCTGGCGCAGTGGAGCTCTCCGGCGATGAGCCTTGCCGTGCGGGCGCACGGCGAACCGCAGGAGGTCGCCGGCGCGGTGCGCGGCGCGGTCGCCACGCTCGACCCGGACCTGCCGGTCTTCGGCCTGAGAACCATGCAGGAGGCCATCGCCACGACGACGTGGTTCTACGGCACGTTCGGAACGGTGTTCGTCGTGTTCGGCGGCGCGGCGCTCGTGCTCGCGATCGTGGGGCTGCACGGGCTGATGGCGTTCTCGGTGACCCAGCGCACGCGCGAGTTCGGCATTCGCCTGGCCATGGGCGCCAGGCCGATCGACGTCCTCGGCACGGTCGTCCGGCAGGCGCTCGTGCAGGTCGGCGTGGGACTGGCGGCGGGTGTCGCGCTGGCCGCGTGGACGTCCGGACTGCTCGCGGCGCTGCTCGTCGGCGTCAACCCGCGCGATCCGATCGTCTACGCGCTCATCGCGATCGTCCTCGTCCTGACGGGGCTTCTGGCGGTGGCCGGACCCGCGATCCGCGCTGCGCGCACGAACCCGACCGACGCGCTGCGGCACGAGTAAGCCGTGCCGATCACGCGGCAGCCCTGATCACGTGCGGGCCACGAAGGCACGAAGACACGAAGGAGAATGAGGCGGGTTGACCAGGAGACGGCTCTTTCGTGACTCTCGTCGTCTAATCGTGATCCGCGTCAGTTCGCGGGCTTCGTCCGCGCCTGCTTCGCGAGCGCGCGGACGGCCTGCACCATCGACATCAGGCCGAGGCCTTTTCCCATTGAGATGTGCTGCCGGAAGATCTGCTCGACGATATCGGGCGGGACCGACGCGATGTCGTCGGGTTTCAGCCCGGAGAGCGTCTTGTCGAGAATCGCGGCGAGCGCCTTCGCTGAGACGCCCGCCGGGCTCTCGACCGCGAAGTACAGCTTGAGCGTGCCGTCGGGCAGCAGGTTCGCCCACACGTACGCGTCCGACTCGCACTGCGGCACCTGGTGACTCTTCGGGAACGGCCGCGTCGCGACCGACGGCGGGACCTCCCTGAACTGGTCCGCGTAGCTCAGGAGCAGGTTCGCGCGCTCGGCCGGGTCCGGGAAGAGCGCGAGCGCGTCGAGCAGGTCCGCCAGCTTCTTTGGAAGTGCTCTCATCGGTATCTCGCCAGCGATCGTAGCGCAGGCCTTTCCTGGCCCGAGCCCAGTCGAGGGCAGGCCTGCTGGTGATGCAGCCCTAAAGGGCTGCGCTACGGCCTGCCGTGAGACGGCGTGTCGCGCCTGCCCCTGTCAGGCAGCCCTAACCGCCTCCGCCAAGGCTACGGCGGTCCGCCGAAGCCTCGAGCGAAGGCGGAAGGGCTGCGCTACGACCTGTGCCGCTACGGCTTCTCGATCGGGACGTTGACCAGATTGCCCCACTCCGTCCAGCTCCCATCGTAGTTGCGGACGCGCGCGAACCCCAGCAGGTACGTGAGGGCGAACCACGTGTGGCTGCTGCGCTCGCCGATGCGGCAGTACGCGATCGTCTCTTGCTGCGGATCGAGCTGATTGTCCTCGATGTAGAGCTTCCGCAGCTCCGCCGCCGGCTTGAACGTGCCGTCGTCCGGGTTGATGGCGCGCGCCCACGGGATGCTCTTCGCCCCGGGAATGTGCCCGCCGCGCAGCGCGCCTTCGTTGGGGTAGTCGGGCATGTGGAGGCGCTGGCCGGTGTACTCCTCCGGGCTGCGCACGTCGACGAGCTGGCCCCTGGCCTGCACGTGCGCCAGCACCTCTTCGCGGAACGCGCGGTGCGGCGTGTCGTGGCGTGCGGGCGCCTGGTCCGACGTCGCCGGGTAGCCCGGCACCTCGCGCGTCAGGGGCCGTTCTTCCTTCTGCCACTTCACGCGCCCGCCGTCCATCACCTTCGCCTTCGTGTGGCCGAAGAGCTGGAACACCCAGAACGCGTAGCACGCCCACCAGTTGTTCTTGTCGCCGTAGAAGACGA